>DUMD01000186.1 GCA_012840065.1 Clostridia bacterium | reverse complement strand
TGTTGCTAAACGACTTAGTACTTTAGGGGCTGAAGTCTTTATAAGCGATCAAAAACCAAAATCTCAATTAACGTCTCAAATAGAAGATCTTAAAGGTTTTAGGATAAAAATACTTGCAGGAGAAGACTACAATATTTTACCTGAGGGAACCGATTTGGTTGTGGTTAGCCCAGGAGTTCCCCTTACTATTCCTGCTATTCGGAAAGCATATGAAAGCAATGTGCCGGTAATAAGTGAAATTGAATTAGCTTATCAATTAACAAAGGCACCGATTATAGCTATTACCGGTACAAATGGTAAAACAACTACAACAACTTTAATTGGACAGATTCTTAAAGATTATAATTGCAAGACATTGGTAGGAGGTAATATTGGCAATCCTCTCATTGATGAGGTCATAAAAGCGGGGCCGGAACATATAATTGTTGCAGAGGTAAGTAGTTTTCAGTTAGAAACGATTGATAAATTTAAACCGCATATAAGTGTGATTCTTAACCTGACTGAAGATCATTTAGACAGGCATGGGAATTTTCTTAATTATGTATATGCTAAAGCCCGGATTTTTGAAAATCAGACAGCCCGGGATTATGCGGTGTTAAATGGAGATGATCCTCAAGTAGCGGCTCTTGGGGCAAAGGTCAAACAGGCCAGGGTAGTTTTGTTCAGTCAGCAAATGGTATTGGCAGAGGGGGTTTGGGTGGAAAAAGGTCAAATTGTGGCAAATCTTTTTGGCCAAAAATTAACAATTTGTCCGATCAGGGAAATTGCTATTAAAGGAAAGCATAATTTAGAAAATGCTTTGGCTGCTGTTACGGTAACTTTGTTATGCGGGGTAGCTCCTGAGTCAATAGCTCATACCTTAAAGACTTTTCCAGGGGTAGAGCATAGATTAGAGTTGGTTGATGAAATTAACCAGGTTAAATATATTAATGATTCTAAAGGAACTAATCCGGATTCCACCTTAAAAGCTTTGGCTGCTTATGATGGGCCTCTCATTTTGATAGCGGGAGGTAAAGATAAGGGAACAGATTTTACTGTTTTAGCAGAGGCGATAGTCAAAAGAGTAAAACATTTGGTTTTGATAGGCCAGGCTGCAGATAAGATTGAGCATGCTGTAAAAAAACTTGGTTTTCGCAATATTGACAGGGCCCAGTCTATGGAGGAAGCAGTTAATTTATGTGCCCAATTGGCCGCCCCCGGAGACATTGTTATGCTGTCCCCTGCCTGTGCCAGCTTTGATATGTTTAATAATTTTGAAGAAAGGGGCCGGGTTTTTAAGGCAGCGGTAAGAAATCTAAGGAGGGACTAGGGTGAGAAGAAGGAGACAGAAGAAAGCTCCGGACATGGTTATGTTTTTAACGGTAATTACCCTATTGAGTATAGGGGTTGTAATGGTTTTCAGCGCTAGCCAGGTAACGGCTTTCGTACGCAATGGAGACTGTTATTATTATTTGAAGCGCCAGTTGTTATGGAGCTTAATTGCTCTTGGTGTTATGGTGGTGGTAATGAAAATTGACTATTGGATTATTAAAAAGTTTTCTAAACTTATTTTTTTCGGGAGTTTTCTTTTGTTAATTGCTGTGCTTATCCCTGGGATTGGTAGAGAATCTCACGGAGCAAGCCGCTGGATTCCACTAGGTTCTTTTTCTCTCCAACCCTCGGAAATTGCTAAGTTTGCTTTAATTATTTATGTTTCTCTTTTGTTAGAGAAAAAACAGGCCCAAATAGGTTCTTTTTTCAAAGGGCTTTTACCGGTTTTACTTATTGCTGGTGTTGTAGGGGGATTGATTCTGCTCCAGCCTGACCTTGGCACAGCTTTTACAGCTATGGCTACGGTAGGCGTGATGCTTTTTGCCGCGGGGGCTAAATTTGGTCACTTATTGGGGTTAGCTGCAAGTGCTCTTCCTTTACTTTATATTGCCATTACCAGTGAGGATTATCGAAAGAGAAGGTTTTTGGCTTTTCTTGATCCTTGGAGTGATCCTTTAGATACCGGTTTTCATATTATTCAGTCCTTGTATGCCCTGGGTTCAGGCGGTTTATTTGGGGTTGGGCTAGGAAGAAGCAGACAAAAATTATTCTATTTGCCTGAACAACATACGGATTCTATTTTTGCTATCATTGGTGAAGAACTTGGTTTTATTGGGGTAACTTTTGTTGTTTTACTTTTCTTTCTATTTGCCTGGAGAGGCTATAAGATTGCTATTACTGCTCCTGATTTTTTCAGCAGCATGTTAGCAGTTGGTGTAACATCTTTAATTACTTTTCAAGCGATCATAAATATGGGAGTTGTTACGGCATCACTTCCTGTTACAGGTATTCCCTTACCCCTTATTAGCTATGGTGGATCTTCCCTATTGTTTACACTGGCGGGAGTGGGTATTTTATTAAACATATCACGTTATACGGAACAAAAATAGTTATTTTGATTTTAGAGAGGATGGTACCTATGCGGTTATTAATAGCAGGGGGTGGCACTGGAGGTCATATTTATCCGGGAATTGCCATAGCCCGTCATCTTACTTTAACCGATAAGAATGCGGCAATTACTTTTGTAGGAACAAAAAATGGGATGGAAGCAGACTTGGTTGTTCGGGAAGGTTTTACTTTTAGGGCAATTAGGGCCCAGGGCTGGTCTAGAAAAATAAGTATAAAAACTTTATCTATGCTTTTAAATAATTCTATAGGAGTATTGCAGGCTTTGAATATTATTAGAGAGTTTAAACCTGATGTGGTTCTTGGCACAGGGGGGTATGTGGCCGCCCCCCTTGTTTTTGCTGCTGCTTTATTGAAAATACCTATTGTTCTACACGAGCAGAATGCGGTTCCTGGAATAACAAACAGGTTCTTATCTCGTTGGGCTTCAAAAGTTGCCCTTAGTTTTAATGAATCAAAAAAATTTTTCCCATCCCATGTAAAAATGGAAGTTACAGGTAATCCTGTGCGAGAAGCACTTTTTCAGGTGGATAAAAAAGAAGGAATAAAAAAATTAAATTTAAGCGAACACAAAAAAACTGTTCTTGTTTTTGGCGGTAGTAGAGGTGCTAGAAGAATTAATGATGCAATTATTGAAGGAGCAAAAAATTTATTAAGTATTGACAAATTGCAACTAATTCATTTAACCGGTCAAGACGATTATAAATATGTACTTGATCAGTTACAAAAAAAGGGTATACAACTGGATTTAAATGGGAATATTGTAATAAAACCATATCTTTATGAGATGGAAAATGCTTTGGCTGCAGCTGATCTTGTTGTTTGTAGGGCAGGTGCTACTACTTTGGCTGAATTAACTGCCCTTGGAAAAGCCAGTATTCTTATTCCTTATCCTTATGCAACAGATAACCATCAGGAAAAAAATGCTCGGGCTTTAGAGGCTGAAGGGGCTGCATACGTTATTAAAGACAGTGAATTGACTGGAAAAATTTTAACAGATTTAATTATAAAGTTGATAGAAGATAACGAACTACTTAGTAGAATGGCAAGAAACAGTCGCAAATTAGGGCAGCCAGATGCAGTAATCCGGATTGTTAAATGTCTTCGGGATGCTGTCTCTAATAGATAGCGGCTTTTTATTTTGGGACAAGCATTTTGGTCTTGCTTTACTAATGTAACAGTTAAAAAGGTTGTTGCATAGTATGTAGATGTAAATGTAGTTCTCTCATTTTTATCGTTAAAACGTTTGTATTGCTCATAACTACAGTATTTGAAGGAAGGAGAGGAACTGAATTGTTAGAAAGAATAGAGTCCCTGCATTTTATCGGGGTTGGAGGCGCAGGAATGAACGGGATAGCACAAATTCTTCTTGAATTGGGTTATAAAGTTAGTGGTTCTGATTTAAATGCTTCGCCGACTACAGAAAAATTGACTAATTTAGGTGGAAAAATTTATATCGGTCATGATGAAAAAAATGTTAGAGATGCTGATTTGGTTGTGGTTTCTTCAGCTGTTCCGGCAAATAATGTTGAGTTAAAGGCAGCTAAAGAACTGGGGATTCCGATTGTTAAACGGGCGGAAATGTTGGCTGAGCTTATGAAGGGCAAGTATAGCATTGCTGTAGCGGGGGCTCATGGAAAAACAACTACAACCTCAATGATTTCCTTAGTTTTGGAGAATGCTGGGTTAGATCCTACAATAATCATTGGAGGAGAATTAAAAAATATTGGTGGAAATGCCAAATGCGGTAAAAGTAAATACTTGGTAGCCGAGGCTGATGAAAGCGATGGTTCTTTTTTATGTTTATGCCCGACAATAGCTGTTATAACTAATATTGAAGATGATCATTTGGATCATTATGGAAGCAAAGAAAAGATTTTTGAAGCTTTTATTGACTTTGCCAACCTAGTTCCAGATAGTGGCTTTGTTGTCATGTGTATTGATGATCCTGGAGTTAGAGCTGTTCTTCCTAAAATCAAGAAGGAAGTTATAACCTACTCTATTAATGATCATCCTCAAGCTGATTTTTGTGCTAAAGAGATTGAATTGGATAATTTTCAAAGCACTTTTTTCGTTTATTGGGAAGGAAAACGGCTAGGAAAAATTAGCTTAATGGTTCCCGGTAGGCATAATGTAAGCAATGCCCTTGCTGCAGTGATTATAGGTAGAAAGCTTGGGATTCCGATGGAACAAATAAGCGAGGGCCTATTAGACTTTAAAGGAGCAAAAAGAAGATTTCAGTTGATCGGTGAGGCTAAAGGAATAAAGGTAGTTGATGATTATGCTCATCATCCTACGGAGATTATGGCTACTTTGCAGGCTGCAAAGCAAGGAAACCCTAAAAGAATGATAAGTGTATTTCAACCCCACAGGTATTCAAGAACAAAAATGATCGGCAAAGAGTTTGGGAAAGCTTTTTCTGCAGCTGATTTAGTCATTGTAACTGATATTTATCCGGCTGGAGAAGAGCCTATCTTAGGAGTAAGCTCTCAAATTATTATTGATTCCCTTAAAGAGCATCGGTGCCGAGAAGTGGTTTATATTCCTGAAAAAGAGAAAGTAGTAGATTACTTGAAAGAAATTCTTCAACCGGGAGACTTGGTTATGACGATAGGAGCAGGAAATATTTGGACTGTTGCCGAGGAATTGGTTTCGGAACTTCAAAAAAGCTAAAATTTACTTAGTAGATCAAACATCATACTTTTAATAGTCTGAGATTGGGTCCTGTTCTTGTTGATAGGAGTTGTTGGGGGTGAAGTTGAGTGCAGCGATACATTGTAACAGGGGGAGCTAGACTGGAGGGTTCGGTAGATGTAAGCGGAGCCAAAAATGCTGCTTTACCTATTTTAGCTGCTTCTTTACTATCTGATAAAACTTGTGTTATTAGTAATGTTCCCATTCTTAGCGATACTAGAACAATGTTAGAAGTTTTGAAACGTCTTGGTGTCGAGGTGAATTTTGAAAATAATAGATGTACGATAAATAGTGTAAACTTAAAACCAGCTAAAGTAGATGAGGAATTGATGAGAAAAATGAGGGCTTCAAGTTTGGTTCTGGGGCCTCTTTTAAGCAGGTTAGGTCATGTCAGAATGTCTTATCCCGGTGGATGTTCAATTGGATCAAGACCGATAGATTTGCATCTAAAAGGATTAAGAAAAATGGGAGCTAGAATTGAAGAACGCCATGGATATTTGGAAGCTAAAGCAAATAAACTTAAGGGGACAGAGATTTACCTGGATTTTCCAAGTGTTGGAGCTACAGAAAACATTATGATGGCAGCCGTTTTGGCTGAGGGAACTACAATTATTAGAAATGCTGCTCGGGAACCGGAAATTATCGATTTGCAGAATTTTTTAAACTCTATGGGGGCAAAAATAGAAGGAGCAGGAAGTGGAGTTATTGTTATTACTGGCGTGAATGGTTTTGTTTCTGCAGAACACAGGGTTATACCGGATAGGATTGAAGCAGCGACACTGATGATAGGGGCTGCAATCACTAAAGGCAATGTGCTGATTAAAGATGCGGTATATAATCATTTAGAACCTGTTATTGCAAAATTGCAGGAAGCAGGTTTAGAAATAATTCAAGAAAAAGAAGGCATTAGGGTGATCGGAAAGGAAAAGATTTATCCCATTGATGTTAAAACACTTCCTTATCCCGGTTTTCCCACTGATGTCCAGCCCCAAATTATGGCTTTACTTGCTTTAGCCGACGGAACAAGTATTGTTACGGAAAATGTATTTGATGGAAGATTTAAACATGTAAACGAATTGCGACGTATGGGAGCTAATATTCAGGTTGAGGGGAGGGTAGCTATTATAAAAGGTACTTCTAGATTGACTGGAGCGATTGTAGAGGCTACTGATCTTAGAGCTGGAGCGGCTTTGGTTTTAGCTGGGTTAGCTGCTGAGGGTGTTACGGTGGTTGAAGAAATTGAACATATAGAAAGAGGTTATGAAGGGTTAGAAGTAAAATTAGCTACTTTAGGAGCCCAAATAAAAAAAGAATAGAAAATAATTATTTTATTAATATAATATCTAGTGACAATATTTTTTTCCTATAATACTATAAAAATGAAAATTTAATCGTAGAAATTATAACTTTCATATAACTCTCAAGAGAGGGGCGGAAAATCGGATGCGGGAAAAGATAGCTGTGCTGTTAGGTGGTAAATCTGCAGAGCGGGAAGTGTCGCTAAAAACAGGAGAGGCAATTTTTAAAGCTCTTATAAATAATGGTTATAGGGCAGAAAAAATAGATACAGCTGAAAACTTTATTCAGCAATTAGAAAAGGGGAACTATGATTTAGCTTTTTTAGCTTTGCATGGACGTTACGGAGAGGATGGTACGATCCAGGGGCTTTTGGAAACCATAGGAATGCCTTATACTGGTTCAGGGGTTTTGAGCAGTGCGATTTGCATGAACAAAATTATAACCAAAAAATTGCTTAGGGCGGAGGGCATACCGACAGCTAAATTTTGTTCTTTCAGTTTAAGTGACTATAAGCGGCAGGGAAGCGCTGTTTTGGAACAGCAGATTTTGAAAGAGTTAAATATGCCTTTTGTTGTGAAACCAGCTAATGAAGGCTCTACAATCGGTTTGACTGTTGTTAACAGGCCTACCCAGTTAAAAGAAGGTTTAGAATTAGCTTTTCTTCACGATAATCAGGTTATAGCGGAGGAATTTATTAAAGGAGTAGAAGTAACGGCAGGGATTATCGGTAATTCGGATCCGCTAGTATTGCCTTTAGTAGAAATAGTTCCTAAAAAGGGAATTTATGATTATGAGTCCAAGTATACAAAGGGAATGACAGAATATATTGTACCTGCCAGGTTACCACAGGATTTTTATGAAAGTGCTCAACAAGTTGCCCGCAAAGCTTATCTCGCTTTAGGCTGTAGGGGAGCAGCTAGGATAGATTTAATTGTAGCGGGTGATGGAACGCCCTTTGTTTTGGAAGCTAATACAATTCCTGGTATGACGGAAACAAGTTTACTTCCTAAAGCGGCAAAAGCTGCTGGAATTGAATTTGATGCATTAATTGAACAAATGGTTCGCTTAGCTTTAGAGAATACCGAGCTTTATAAATAGTTAAAGCTCCGGGGGAGCAGCATTTATCATGCTGCTTTTCCTATTCTGGTCAAATGGACAAGGAGTGAGTTTAATGGGTGATCTGAGGAGGAGGGAGAAAAGAGATAAAGTAATTTCGAGATTAGAATTTTTACTCATTGGTTTAGCATTACTTATTGCTATAACGGTTTTTGCTTTTTTGCAATCAGATTATTTTTCGGTAGCGGAAATAAGGATAAGTGGTAATAAACTGATCCAAACTGAGCAATTGCTTGTGGAATCCCAGATAGTAAAAGGAATGAATATTTTTAGAGTTAATTTAGAAAAAACATCCCGAATTCTTAACGAAAATCCCCGTATTAAACAGGTTAACCTTTCCCGGATTTTGCCCAATATTATAAGCATAGAGGTGGAAGAACGAACTCCTATTGCTCTTATTCCTCAGGGAGATGAATTTCTTGAATTAGATGGAGAAGGGGTTGTTCTAGCAAAAGGAGAAGAGGTATCCAGTTACAACCTGCCCATAATTACAGGTTTGTTAGTAAAAGAAGGAACAAACTTTAAGATTGAAGATTCGGATTTAATTCAACTTTTAGAGGCCTTTTCTAATCTTTCTCCTGAAGAGTTGAAAGAAATTTCGGAGGTAAATATTAGTTCAAAAGAGGGGCTGCTTCTTTATACAATTGACGGTATGCAGGTTAGATTAGGTAGACCGGAGAACTTAACTGGAAAAGTAAGGTTTTTTTTGTCAATTCTGTCAGAAATACGGGCTAAGAATATCCGGCCGGGATATTATATTGATGTTAGCGAGAGGGGTTATTCGGTAATAAAAATGTAAGGATTTAGATATAGATTTATTAGGGAGGTAAAAAGGTGTATCGAAATAAAGGAATGATTGCTGTTACTATTGTAAGCTTAGTGCTTGGAATTATGCTAGCTACTCAATTTAAAGTTAGCAAAAGCAGCGGAGGTACCCTTCCTATTAAGAGAATTGAGGAAACTACGCAAATTCTCCGTCAGGTTGAACAGGAACGGGACAAGTTAAAGGCAGAGGTTGATAGCCTCAGATTAAGAATTAGTGAGTATGAACAGCAGGCTGTAAGTGGTGAGAGTACTTTAGAGGTTATGAAAAAGGAATTAGAAAAGTTAAGGATAGCCGCGGGTCTAACCGATGTGACAGGTCCTGGTTTGATAATACGCTTGGATGATAGCCAGAAAACTCAACAGCAGGGAGAAAATCCAAATTTGTTTTTAATTCATGATGATGACTTATTGAAAACTGTTAATGAATTAGCAGCTGCTGGAGCTGAAGCTATTTCTATTAATGAACAACGAATTATTGCAACTTCTGAAATCAGGTGTGCTGGCCCGACGATTTCAGTTAATAACACTCGCCTGGCTCCTCCTTACGAAATTAAGGCAATTGGCGATCCTGTTACCTTAGAAAATGCTCTTAGAATGAGGGGAGGAATTATTGAAACCTTGGAATTTTGGGGTATCCGAATCAATATTAAACAAGAGCAGAATATAGTTATCCCTGCTTATGTAGGAAGTTTGCCTCAACAGTACATTAAAGCCGTTCAAAAGGAAGGTGAATAAATTATGTGGATACCTTTTGTGGGATTAATTGTCGGAGTATTAATCGGTCTTATTGTTCCTCTGCAAATACCAGCAATTTATAGTCGCTATTTATCTGTTGGGGTATTAGCTGCTTTGGATTCGGTTTTTGGAGCAGTAAGGGCAAGCCAGGAAGAGAATTTTGATAGTACCATTTTTGTTTCTGGTTTTTTTACTAATACACTTTTAGCTGCAGGGCTTACTTTTTTGGGGGATAGGCTAGGAGTGGAATTGTACAATGCTGCTCTTTTAGTATTCGGAATGCGTTTATTTCAAAATTTGGCCTTTATTAGACGACATATTATTTCCAGGCGCAAACCACCGAATCAGGAAAGAGAAAAATAGAACAAATTCCTATAAAGCTTAAAGGAAAAATAGATTTTATGTGGAATTATGATGTTAATATTTAGCACAATTTTTATAAAGGTTAAACTTTTCAAAGGGTATACTGGTATCACTGCTGGTAGATAGAGCTAGTTGACTGGATGGATGTTTATTGTATATAAATAACTTACTTTTGCTTTTCTTATAAAGAAAGATGGTTTAGTTTAGATTGTAAAGGGGAAGAAAGGGAGGACATAGAAATGTTTGAATTTGATATTGAGAGGGATAATTTTGCTAACATAAAGGTTATCGGAGTGGGCGGAGGAGGAAGTAATGCGGTTAACCGCATGATAGAAGCAGGTCTTAAGGGAGTCGAATTTATTTGTGTTAATACTGATCTTCAGGCACTTTCCTTATCTAATGCCAGCAAGAAAATCCAGATAGGTGAAAAGCTGACTAAAGGTCTCGGAGCTGGTGCCGATCCCGAAATAGGTGAAAAAGCAGCGGAGGAAAGCCGTTCAAAAATTACAGAAGCTTTGCAGGGTGCGGATATGATTTTTGTTACTGCGGGTATGGGGGGCGGTACAGGAACCGGTGCTGCTCCTATTGTGGCAGAGATAGCCAAAGAGTTAGGTGCTCTAACAGTTGGTGTTGTAACTAAACCTTTTTCTTTTGAAGGAAGAAAAAGAATGGCACGGGCTGAAAAAGGAACAGCTAATTTAAAAAGTAAAGTTGATACTTTAATTACTATTCCTAATGACAGATTATTGCAGGTTGTTGATAAACAAACTTCTATTGTTGATGCCTTCCGGATAGCTGATGATGTTTTAAGACAAGGTGTACAAGGAATTTCAGACTTAATAGCTGTTCCTGGTTTGATTAATTTGGACTTTGCAGATGTGAAAACAATTATGGTGGAGACTGGTTCGGCATTAATGGGTATAGGTATAGGCAGGGGTGATAACAGAGCAGCAGATGCAGCTCGTGCAGCTATTTCTAGTCCTTTATTAGAAACATCCATTGATGGAGCCAAAGGAGTACTTTTGAATATAACCGGTGGAAGCACTCTTGGTTTATTTGAAATCAATGAAGCTGCAGAAATTGTAGCAGAGGCTGCAGATCCTGAAGCAAATATAATTTTTGGAGCTGTTATAGACGATAGTTTAGGAGATGAGGTCAGAGTTACTGTTATAGCTACCGGTTTTGAAGGTAAACCTGGAGTGGTAGAAAAAGAAGTTAATGAAATGGAAATAAAACCTTTTTCAAGTGGGATTGATCTAGATATTCCTGCATTTTTGAGAAGAAAATAATCAACTTCTTTCAGAGAATTTAAAATTATATAAATTTTTTAATAGCGCCTTAAGGCGCTATTTTGTTTTTTTTAGCAAAAAAACAGTTTAGAGGTATGGCGGTTATTGACATTTTTTTGAAGAACTTCCAATTATAATTTCAATGTGATTATTGAATCAAATATAAGAGGATTTGAACTACGAGAATGTTAAGTATTGAGTAGCAGAATGGTTTGATTTGGATACTTTAGATTATAAAAAAGAGGTGAATGGCCTCGATGGGTTATGTGGTTTATATCGATGTTTTTCTTTTTATTAATTTAGTTATGAATTTTACAATTCTAATTCTTACGGCTAAGCTAGGTCAGCTGGATGCAAAAATATGGAGAATAATTTTAGCTTCAGTTCTAGGAGCGGTTTATTCTTTGCTAGTTTTTGCTAGTGATTTAGAGATATTATCTAACTTTTTTTTCAAAATACTCTTTTCTTTTCTGATAATAATATCTGTTTTTGCTCCAACTTCTTGGAGAAAATTGATTAGAGCACTTACTTATTTTTATCTAATTTCTTTTGTAACCGGTGGTGCTGCTTTAGCAATTTCTTATTTTATTGATTTTAGCAATCTTGTTGCAAACGGAATTCGCCTATTCGGTTCTTCTACTGTTAATTGGTGGGTTCTTCTCTTGTCTATCCTTATTCTGTTAGTGGCTGGTAAATGTTTTTGGTTTTTATATGATTCAAAAATGAAAGAAAAACATAAGTTATCTTTAACAATTAGCTTTGGTGAACGTGTTGTTAGCTTACAGGGGTTGTTGGATACAGGAAACAGCCTAAAAGACCCTTTATCCAGTTTTCCAGTTATTATTGTAGAATATCACAGTATTAAAAATTTATTCCCGGTTGAACTCCAAAGTATATTTGAACAATTTAGAAATATTGAGAATCTAAATCAAATTCTGGATCTAACTAAAGAAGAATTATGGCTGTCAAGGTTAAGGTTTATCCCCTATTCTTCCGTGGGGAAGGCGAAGGGGATGATGTTAGGTTTTAAACCGGATGAAGTTTCAATTAATTGTAATGACCAGATAATTAGAGTTAAAGAGGTTATAATTGCAGTATGTAATCGTCAATTATCATCAAAAGGCGATTATTCTGCCTTACTTCATCCCGCTTTGGTTATGGCAGCTTGATGGTGAAAAGAGAAGGGAGGGGAAGTATCGTGCTGAAACTGTTTAAGAAGCTTAAACTAGGTATTTTGATTTTATATATTAGGATTTTACAAAAACTTGGATTAGAGCCTTCGTCTATATTTTATGTAGGAAGCAGTGAAGCATTACCACCTCCTCTGACCAATGATGAAGAGAGTTTTTTAATTGGAAAGCTGCAGGAAGGGGACAAAGCAGTAAAACCTATCCTTATTGAACGCAATCTTAGGCTGGTGGTTTATATTGCAAAGAAATTTGAAAACACCGGAATAGGGATTGAAGATTTGGTTTCGATAGGTACTATTGGATTAATAAAGGCTGTAAATACATTTGATCCGGAGAAAAAGATAAAACTGGCTACTTATGCATCCCGTTGTATTGAAAATGAAATTCTGATGTATTTAAGGAGAAATAATAAAACTAAATCTGAGATATCCTTTGATGAGCCTCTTAATATTGATTGGGACGGCAATGAACTTTTACTTTCAGATGTACTAGGCACAGAAAATGATTTAATTTATAAAACATTAGAGGATGAAGTGGATAAAAAATTATTGAAACTGGCTATGGAAAAATTATCAGGCAGAGAAAAGAAAATTATGGAGCTTCGTTTTGGTTTGATTGACGGTAAAGAAAAAACGCAAAAAGAAGTTGCTGATTATTTGGGAATATCTCAATCATATATATCTCGCCTAGAAAAAAGGATAATAAAAAGGTTGAGAAAAGAAATAAATCGTTTGCAATAGTGCATGATTGATGGTAAGCCTGGATCAGTTAGCTCTGACTGGTAGAGGCTCACTATCCGACTTACGTTTTCCAGATTAACAGTATTGATCTGCAGATGATTTCCTGTTGCCGCACTGGTGGTAATATCTGCTGCACCTGACTCATAATCGGCAAGCAAATTATTAACGGCAGTTGGTGCTAGACCTCTCTAACGTGGGGTCTTGCTGTCTTTTCTTCTGTTACATTGACAAGCAAACTGCCATATACAGAGCTGTGAATTGTTGCCGATATAGTATCCACCGTTTCTCCGGGGGACAAAGTTACCTTTAACAGAGGCACAAAACCATGCTCTGCTCTCAAGTTGTTTGAATCTTCCGTTAATACCGGGGCTGCACCAACAAACAGTTGCACTAACATTGAGATGATTAATAAGATAGTGATCCCTTTTCGCCTTGTTTTTATCACTTCTTTACATCTCCCAATTAGCTTATTAAACACAATTGGTATTATGACTATTAGTTAAAAAAGCTGATAGTCTTCTCTTCTTCTGTTATCCTGCTATACCCAAGTCTAACGCATTCGATAATAGTAGCAGTTCTTAAGTTTAGGTTATAAGGAAGGGGTGTCGAACGGAGGCACGTTTTCTTTTATACCACAGTTTTCAAATAGAATTTTTCCTTTTAGTTCTATGCAGTTTTACCCTGCTTTTAAAACTTGTTTCCGGCATGGTCGATGGAACCTATCCCACGGTCATTATAGAATACCGGCTATTAACAAAACCGTTAACAAAATCGTTAACAAAATTACAGATTTAGACTTTTTATGATAAATTTTTTCAATTTTTGTCAACTTTTGCATAATATAGAGCAAAATTGTTCTTAACAGTCCGAAGAAACTTGTTTATATTCATGCGAGACAGTCTAGACAATCTTTTTAGCTTAGATCGCAAATTTAGCTGCAAATGCTGTCTAGCCTTTACTTAACGGGGAGGACAATATTTTTGCCTTTGCTAATACGCTTTGTGAAGCAACAAAACGGTCTTTTTCTGGCTTTGACTTTTCCCCATCAGAATATTTGCTTTTTCTAAAAAATAGAGTCCCTGTGCCAGTACCGGCAATTTAGCAGTCATTACCTGGTTTGAGAAATATTTTAGCATTATTCTTTTTTTTGCAGGCAGAATTATCATCTATGCTGTCAAGGCTTACCAGGTATTGGGAGACAGAAACCACTCCCTCTCTGTACTGTCTGAGAAACCGCAAAAGCTCAAGAATACGGGAAACTATGTAGCTTATGTTATATATGAGAAATATGTAATTGTATTCCCTTGCATTGCCAGGAAAAGAACTGGACTAACCAAGGAATACTTCTTTCCCGTGTTACTTTGGCCAACTATCAAAGGTACACTACTTGGCTATTCTTTATCTGGAAGAAAATGAAAGAAAATCTTTTAAGGCAAGAAATTATTTATGCTGATAAGACAGCCTTTAAGTCCATAAGGAGAAAGGTAAAAAAGCTTCCACAGATTCCTGGATAAATACTGACCCTCTATTCCGGAGAATACACAAGGAGCTTCTTGGAAAGATTTCATAGTTGCTTTAAAACCGACGGTTATAGTGATTAAGAAAAAGTAAAGAGCATAATTACTTTAGGTCTTAGTTATCTTGGTAATCTAAACTGCTGTTATACTGTTTGTGTAAATAAATAAAGCTATGCAGCTAATTCCGTGCTTGCACGGAGTTTATTGTTGTAGGCAACTTATTATTAATTTATTAAGCGCTTACGATTGATGCGCTATTTTTTTTGTCTTAATTATTTTTTAGAAATGAGTAAAAAATCCTTTATTCATAACTTCTAAGACTTTGTATAAAAATCTTTAGTTTGGTAATAATGCTAGTTGTAAACGGACAACAAGGTTTTTAGAAAATGAAAAACGGAGGGTTGCTGATGCTAACAAATAAAGTTGATATTTGCGGAGTTAATACATCAAAACTTCCTTTACTAACGAATCAGCAAATGCGGGAATTATTTAAAAAAGCAAAAGCTGGTGATGAACATTCGAGAGAAATGTTAATTCAGGGCAACCTTCGCTTAGTTCTTAGTGTGATTCAGCGTTTTAATAATCGGGGAGAATATGTTGACGATCTTTTTCAAGTAGGATGTATTGGTCTTATAAAAGCGATTGATAATTTTGACCTGGAGCAAAATGTTAAATTTTCTACTTATGCGGTACCTATGATTATTGGAGAAATTCGCCGTCATCTTCGCGATAATAATCCAATTAGGGTAAGCAGATCGTTAAGGGATATTGCTTATAAAGCACTGCAGGTTAGAGATAGCCTGACCAATAAGAACTCCCGGGAACCCTCCATTAATGAGATAGCTGATGAACTGAGCATTCCTCGGGAAGAAATTGTGTTTGCCTTAGATGCTATTCAGGAACCGATTTCCCTTTTTGAACCTATTTACCATGATGGTGGAGATCCTATTTTTGTCATGGATCAGATAAATGATGAAAAAAATCAAGATTTAAATTGGCTTGAAGGCATTGCTATCAGGGAAGCAATGAGAAAGCTAAGTGATCGGGAAAAACTCATTTTAACTCTGCGTTTTTTTGAAGGAAGGACTCAAATGGAAGTTGCTGAAGAGATTGGTATATCTCAAGCCCAGGTATCTAGATTGGAAAAGGCGGCATTAAATCATATGCGTAAATACATGTGAGCAAGGAGGCAATAAAGTGCATAAAAAAAGAATGTTGTTCTTGTTATTATTGGGGATAGGGTTGTTTACAATTGGTATGGGAGGAAGGTTTTCAAAAGATCTAGTTGAAGGTAAAAATTATCAAAACCTTATCCGGCTTCATGTAATAGCTAATAGTAATTTAAATTCGGATCAATTACTTAAACTTCAAGTTAGGGATGCTATTTTAGCTGAAATTACGCCGGAGTTTAAAAATTTAACAAGTGTCAAAGAAGCAAAATTTTTTTTAGAGAAAAATCTAACCAGAATTGAAGAGATAGTGAAGAAAGAAATTGCCCGCAGAGGATATAATTATCCAGTTAAGGTGGAGTTTGGGCATTTTAACTTTCCTACTAAACAGTACGGAGAAATGATTTTTCCGGCAGGCACTTATGAAGCTTTAAAAGTAATAATCGGTTCAGGAGAAGGAAACAACTGGTGGTGTGTACTCTTCCCCCCTCTTTGTTTTGTTGATATTACCAATGGGGTGGCTGTGCAGCCTAGGGTCGATAATTCAGAGGACGCCATTAGGGAGAATAGACCTAAAATTGAGTATAGATTAAAGATTGCTGAATTGTTTAAGAAGGATTATCAAATAGCCCAACAATAATAATGTAGTAATTATAAAATTTGAGTTTTAAAAGATGGTCATGAGACCATCTTTTTTGTTTGGAAGCAAAAGATTTAGTACATTTTCCCAATTTCTAACATATAATGTTTAGGGGGTGGCATAATAAATGATTAAAACTTCAGATTTGCGCACAAGGGATATTATCAATATATATGACGGAAAAAGACTGGGAACTATCAATGATCTTGAGATCGACTTAGACACGGGAACGATTAAGGCTCTAATAGTTCCAAATCCTGTTCGTGTTTTTGGTTTTTGGAGTAAAAAAGATGATATCGTAATTCCCTGGGATAAAATAAAAAAAATTGGTGTGGATGTTATTCTAGTTGATCTTGCCGGGATTTATGATTCAAGAACTGAATGATTGGGGAAACCGTTTCACTAGTTGGAACGGTTTTTTAATTTGGCAAAAGAGTTTAATTTTACCAAGTAGATGTATAATAATCAGCCTTAATGAGCGTCTTTGGTCTTATTTGAGAGATGTTATTCAATATATAGTATATTATAATATTAATGTGCACAATATATAGTAAACGGTGCCTGGATGAGATTATAGCAGGAGGTGAATGGATGCGCTGCCCCTATTGTGGTTACCAGGAAAGTAGAGTTTTAGATTCTCGTTCCACAGAAGAAGGTTCTTCAATTAGAAGACGAAGAGAATGTATTCAATGTGAAAAGAGGTTTACTACCTATGAGAGAATAGAGGAAACTCCTTTAATTGTTATCAAAAAAAATGGGAGCAAAGAGGTTTTTAACCCTCAAAAGATTTTAACCGGTTTACTTAAAGCTTGCGAAAAACGGCCAGTAAGCATGGAGAGATTAGAAAACTTAGTAAGTGATATTGAAAAAAAACTCCGCAATTCTTTGGTTCAGGAGATTGATAGTCAGCAAATTGGCGAGATGGTAATGGAAGAACTCAGGGAAATCGACGAAGTTGCTTTTGTTAGATTTGCTTCCGTTTACAGGCAGTTTAAAGATATAAACAAATTTATGGAGGAGCTTGAAAAATTGTTGAACAAGGATAAGTAAATATATCCTTCGGATAGACGTAAGCTAAGGAGGGACATTAGATGTATACAATGATTCGTAAGAGGGATGGAAGAGAAGTTCCCTTTGATGAAAAAAAGATAACGGCAGCTATTTTTAAAGCAGCTAATGCTGTTGGTGGGAATGACCTGCGGATAGCAGAAAGTTTAACTGATGATGTATTAAATTACATGTATGAACATTATGGTGAAGGAACTCCTGATGTTGAACAGGTTCAGGATGCGGTGGAAAAAGTATTAATTGAACGGGGACATGCTAAAACTGCTAAAGCTTATATTATTTATCGAGATAGGAGAACAAGAATTAGAGAAGCCAAATCTGATTTAATGGATGCGGTGGAAGAAATTTTAGTTGAAACCAGTAAAGAAAACGCCAATATCAGTAATTCTCCCAGTGCAAAAATGCTGCAGATTGCTTCGGCGGCTAGCAAAAAGTACTATTTAAGTCGGTTGATACCGGAACCAATGTCTTTAGCTCATATCCAAGGGGACATACATATCCATGATCTTGATTTTTATGGTAAGACTTTAACTTGTATCCAAATTCCTTTAAAGAAATTGCTTACAAACGGATTCAATAATGGACATGGATATATCAGACCACCGAAAAGGCCAAGCTCGGCCACTGCTTTAGCTGCAATTATTTTGCAAAGTTCTCAAAATGACATGCACGGAGGTCAATCTTTTGCTTATTTTGATTACGATATGGCTGGTTTTGTTGAAGGTGCATCAGATGATGAAATTTACCAAGCTATGGAGGCTTTAATATATAATTTAAATTCCATGCATTCCAGGGCAGGTGCTCAAGTGCCTTTTAGCAGTATAAACTTAGGTACAGATACTTCTCCTGCGGGAAGAGCTGTAACCAAGAACTTGCTTTTGGCCTTTGAAAGGGGGCTCGGAAGGGGCGAAACTCCTATTTTTCCTAACATTATTTTCCGTTTAAAAAAGGGAGTAAATTTTGAGCCCGGTGATCCTAATTATGATTTGTTCCGCTTAGCTTTAAGAGTGGCATCAAAACGAATGAATCCTACCTTCAGTTTTATGGACTCATCCTTTAATAGAATATATGAGGAAGAAGTAGCTTATATGGGATGCAGGACAAGGGTGATTAGCAATCGTAGGGGACCGGAAGTTGTGGTAGGAAGAGGTAATCTTTCTTTTACCTCTATTAACTTGCCTCGGGTTGCCTTGAAGAGTATAAGAAATAAAACCAGTTTTTATCGGGAACTGGAACGGGTGCTAAATCTTGCGATTGAACAACTTTATCACCGTTTTTCTATTCAAGCAAAGCTAAGAGTAAAAGATATGCCGTTTTTAATGGGCCAGGGTTTATATCTGGATTCTGAAAAATTAAAAGCAGATGATCCTATTGAACCTGCCATCATACATGGTACTTTATCAGTAGGTTTTATAGGGTTGGCGGAAACTTTAAAAGTGCTAACCGGGGAACACCATGGAGAAAGTAAGGCAGCCCGTCATTTTGGTGAAGAAATAGTTAGCTTTATGAGGCAAAAGGTTGATGAGGCTGCAGAACGCTATAACTTAAATTACACTTTTCTGGCTACTCCGGCGGAAGGGCTTTCCGGTCGATTTGTTCAACTTGATCGTAAGGAATTTGGTATTATCCCTGGAGTAACCGATAAAGATTATTACACAAATAGCTTCCATGTTCCTGTTGATTATCCGATAAGCATAGCTGAAAAAATGGCTATCGAAGGTCCATTTCATAAATATGCTAATGCCGGCCATATTTCCTATGTGGAACTTCCTTCTTCACCGGTTCACAATTTAGATGCTCTAGAAAAAATTGTTAAACATATGGCGGCTTGTGATATGGGATATGCCGGAATTAATTTCCCTATTGATGAATGTCGTGCCTGTGGGTATTCTGGTCTTATTGACCATGTATGTCCTAACTGTGGTTCTGATGATATTAGACGAATTCGCAGAATTACAGGTTATTTGAGTACTGTAGATCGTTTTAATGACGGAAAATTAGCAGAATTGGCTAATCGAACCTGTCATTCTTTCTAAATTAGGAGTGATTGCTTTGGAAAAAAAACTGCAATTAGCAGGCATAATTGAAGAATCTGTAGTTGATGGGCCGGGTGTAAGATTTGTTTTGTTTAGTCAAGGATGTAAACACCATTGTCCAGGCTGTCATAATCCCCATACCCATCCCTTTGTCGGTGGGAGTTTTTGGACTATTCCTCAATTGATTGAAAGAATTACTTCTAATCCTCTAATTCAGGGAGTTACTTTTTCCGGTGGAGATCCTTTTGAACAGGCGGAAGGATTTTATCTATTGGGATTAGAACTTAAAAAACTTGGTTATTCAATTGTTACTTATACTGGCTATCGAATTGAAGAGATTTTTCAACTTGGGAAAACCAATCCCTATTTTACAGAACTGCTGAATGTTACTGATATCCTAATTGATGGCAGATTTGAACTTGCTAAAAAAGACTTGAGCCTTCCCTATAGAGGGTCAAAAAATCAAAGAATTATTGATGTGGCTAGAACTATAAAGTTAGGTAGAGTAACGGAAATAGAATTTCATTCCTTAGCGGTTTAAACATTTTTAAATAAATAAAGAGTTGAAAACTGGCAGGAGGCTTTATTAAAAAGTATTCTGCCAGTTTTTTCTTTATGAAGGTAAGTAATGGGGTTGAACAAAAATTATTTTTTTGGCATAAAGAAAAAAGGAAGAAAGAAAATAGGAACAAGAGATGAAATTTGCTTTAGTAGAGAAAGGGTGTTGTTAAGATAAAAATTTTTAACAGAGCTATTTTGATTGTTGCTGGAACATTTTTTGTGTTTTTGGCTTTTATTGGTGTTTTTTTGCCTGTAATGCCTACAATACCTTTTTTAGTGGTTGCAGCCTGGTTTTATGATAAAAGTTGTCCCAAATTTCATTATTGGCTTTTTAATAATAGGTTATTTGGCTCTTATTTAAAAAATTACGTTCAAAAGAAAGGGATGTCAATAAAAGGTAAAATTTTATATCTTTTTTCTTTATGGTTGGGAATTTGTTTTTCAGTACTTTTCCTAGTAAAAAACTTTTATATGAGAATAATTTTAATTTTAATGGCAGTTGGTTTTACTATTTATATTGTAAGAATTAAAACTTTACGTTATAATGAATGAAAGGCTGAAATAAGATTAAGCAAAAATTTTGGCAAGGGATTTTGCAAGAAATGAAGAATATAATAAAATAATACATCTAATTTGAAAGAGAAAGGAGAGGAGCAGAGAAAGGATAAGTTGAGTAGAGTGTAAGAGCTTAGTTGAGGAGAGTTTAAAATTTAAAAAGAGGAGTTGAGAAGAGATGAGAGTTAAAAGCTTAGTACAGACAGGTTTATTGTTAGCTATTGGCTATATTTTGCATTTTATTACTCCTGGTTTAGCTGGAGGAATGAAACCAGATTTTATTTTAACTATGCTGTTTATTGCCATTATGCTTCAGCGCAATTTTAAAATGACAATTGCAGCTGGAGTTGGAGCGGGGATTTTAGCTGCTTTATCATCAACTTTCCCTGGTGGTCAGCTACCTAATTTGGTTGATAAGTTTTTGACTGCTCTTTTTGTATTTGCTTTAGTTAAACTGGGATACGGGCGGATAAATGATAAAATTTTTGCTGGGATTATCGGTTTGATTGGTACTTTATTTAGCGGCCTGGTTTTCTTAGGGGCAGCAATTGTTTTTGTTCAATTACCCGCACCTTTTACGGTTTTATTTACGGTTGTTGTCTTGCCGGCAATGGCAATTAATACAATAACAATGGCTATTCTCTATCCGATAGTGAAGGCCACCAACAAACGTTTCGCCAATCAAGAAGCATAGATTTGTTTTTAAAGCCATGGTCTGTACAGACCATGGCTTTTTACCATTACAGAAAAGAAAGGAAAAGGAGAGGGGAAAATGAATTTAAATCAAATTTCTAGGATTCAGTTAGTGGAAGGTAGAACAGGTTTGGCTAAGCTGCAGCGGGTAAGCGATTATTTAGGAATAGAGCTATACATAAAAAGGGATGATAATACCGGTTTTGCTCTGGGGGGGAATAAAGCCAGAAAGTTAGAGTTTATTATGGGAGATGTGATAAAAAGCGGAGCTGATACCATTATAACTACCGGCGGAAAACAATCAAATTTGGTTCGAATGGCAGCGGCTGCTGCTGCAAAATTGGGGTTAAAATGCATATTGCTCTTGATAGGTAGATCACCTAAAGAATTGCAAGGCAATTTGCTTTTGGATAAAATTTTTGGGGCAGAAATCCGTTACATTCAATTTTCTAGTTTGAGTGAATATTTTTCTAACATCGAAGACTGCCTGGAAGAAATAGCTGAAGAAGTGAGAGCTAAAGGGGGTAAACCTTATATAATTCCTGTAGGTGGAGCAGGGCCGATTGGAGCTTTGGGTTATTTGACAGCAGTAGGGGAATTAAAGGAACAACTGGAGGCAGAAAATCTTAATATTGATACAATTGTTCATGCCTCGGGTACCGGCGGGACCCAATCAGGTATTTTAACGGGATTAAAATATTATGGTTTAGGAGGCAGGGTACTTGGAATTGGAGTGGGAAAAGATAAACCGGTTTTGGAAGAACACATCTTTAAGATTTGTACTCAGGTGGCGGAGATGCTTGGTCAAGAATTACCCGTTAAAAAAGAAGATATCCACGTTTATGATGAATTTTTAGGGGAGGATTATGGGCTTCCTACACCGGAAGGAATGGAAGCAATTTATCTTTTAGCTAGAAGTGAAGGGATTCTGTTAGATCCAATTTATACCGGAAAAACGATGGCTGGATTAATAGAATTAACCAAAAGGGGAGAGATTAAACAGGGGGAAAGAGTTTTATTCTGGCATACCGGTGGGGCTCCTGCAGTTTTTGCCTACAACCATGCTTTTGTTGACTGACTTTGGGAAAATAGCGGTTATTCCGCTTTTTTCTCTAAATAGGCAATTTGTTTTTTAGGAAATAGGATTTTTTGGATTAGCTAAACTTTATTATCCAGAACTGTACAGGAATACTGAAAATAAGAAAATGGAGGGATCGAATGTCCCGGAAATTGGATGAGAAAAGAAAAGATATTCTAGAAAATGAAATTGGTACGGTTTTTAAAAACAAGGGATTGACTCCTGTAAGTGTTGCTTTGATTTACCCGAATACTTATTATGTTGGTCAATCTAATTTAGGTTTTCAGACGATTTATGGTATTTTGAACAAGAGATTGGATGTTAGATGTGAACGGGCATTTATCCCGGAGGAGGAAGATGAGAAGGAATTAAAACGTATCAATCAGCACTTATTTAGTCTGGAATCCGGTCAGTTGCTTAAAGAGTTTGACTTTCTGGCTTTTTCTATTTCTTTTGAGTTAGATTATGTAAATGTGATAAAAATTTTGGATTTAGCTGGAATTCCTGTTTTTTCTGAAGATAGGGATGACCAATATCCTTTAATTATTGCTGGTGGTCCCTGCATGACCTTTAATCCTGAGCCTCTGGCAGATATTCTTGATTTGGTAATAATTGGGGAAGGGGAGGAGGTTATAAATGAGCTTTTTGATTTATATTCTTCTCATTTAACAGGAGACCTAGTTATAAATAGAGATAAATTTCTGTTAGAAGCGGCAAAAATACCAGGTGTTTATGTTCCTAAGTTTTATCAAGAACAATATGATGAAGGGGGAAAATATCTAGGAACTAAACCTGTGGTTGAGGGTGTGCCGGAAAAGATTACAAGGCGTTGGATAAAAAATTTAGATGATTTTCCTACTAGGTCAGTTATTTTAACTCCCAATACGGAATTTGGTAATATGTTTTTAATTGAAGTTTCTCGTGGCTGCGGACGACACTGTCGTTTTTGTATGGCCGGGTATTGCTACCGGCCTCCCCGGGTCAGAAGCTTGAAGTCAATATTAAAGCAGGTTGAAGAAGGAAAAGAGCATCGGGATAGAATAGGTTTAATGGGAGCTGCTATCTCAGATTATCCCTGGATTGATGAATTGTGCAAAGAATTAAATGCTAACAATTTATCCGTATCAGTTGCTTCTTTCCGGGTCGATAGCGTTACCCCAACTTTACTTAAAACTTTAGTCGCTGGTGGGTTGCGTACTTTAACAGTTGCTCCTGAAGCAGGGTCAGAGCGGCTAAGAAAAGTAATCAACAAAGGGATATCAGAAGAAGATATTATGAAGGCCAGTTGCATTGCTCTGCAAGAGGGAATGGAGCAAATCCGCTATTATTTAATGATTGGTTTGCCGACAGAAACGGAAGGGGATTTGCAGGAGATTGTAAACTTAATAGAAAAGGTAAACAAACACGCCAAACAGTTTCGAAAGGGAGGTTTTAGGAAAATTAGTCTAAGTGTTAATCCTTTTATTCCAAAACCATTTACTCCTTTTCAATGGGAAGCAATGGATTACAGAGTTAATCTGGAAAAGAAAATCAAATGGTTGAAACAACATTTAAATAAATATAAAAATCTAGAGATTAGTGCGGAGAGTCCCCGTTTAACTGTCATCCAAGGTTTGCTTGCCCGTGGGGATAGAAAATTAAGTAAAGTTCTTGTTTCTGCTTACCGGGCAGGTGGAAATTTAACAGCTTGGAAAAAAGCTTTAGGGGAAGAAGGTCTTGATTTTGATTTTTATCTTTATCGGCAAAGGACAAAAGAAGAGATTTTTCCTTGGGATCATTTAGATTGGGGGGTAGACAAGGAGTATTTGTGGGAGGAAAGGTTAAAGGCAGAAAAAAAAGAGTTTACCCCTTCCTGTTTGCCGAACAGCTGCAGACGTTGTGGTGTCTGTGGAAAGGAGGAGGGAAATTGAAAAGAGAAAAATTTATGATGAGAGAAGAAAAGGGCGTGCGTTATTTTTTCTTTCCTCATTTGGAAGAGACCGGTTTGATTATCCATGGGATAACAACGCGGCACCAAGGGGTTAGCCAACCCCCCTATGATAGTTTAAATCTTGCTTTTCATACGGGGGATGACCCGGAGGCTGTCAGGCAAAACAGAAAATTAGTTTCTCAGGCCTTTGGATTTGACCTGGCGGATCTTGTTTCTTGTCAACAAGTACATGGAACTGAGGTATTAAAAATTGATGCCCGATATAAAGGGTGTGGAGCTTTAGAATATGGGAATAGCATAGCTGATACGGATGGTCTTATCCTGGTGGAACCAGGCATTCCTATTATGATGTGTTATGCAGATTGTGTACCGGTATTTATTTTGGATCCTAAAAACAAGGCGGTTTGTCTTTGTCATGCAGGTTGGAAAGGAAGCGTAAATGGGATTGTTGTTAAGGGAATTGAAACTATGAAGCAGAAGGTCAATACTAATCCAGAAGATTGTTTGGTCGGAATAGGTCCTTCCATTGGGCCTTGCTGCTATGAAGTTGATAAGAATGTTATAGATCCCCTTTCAAAGAACTTTCCCAATTGGGCAAGGTTTGTTAAACATAGAAAGCAGGATAGATGGATGCTTGATTTATGGGAATTGAATCGTTGGCAATTACTTCAGGTAGGTGTTAAGGATAAAAATATAGTGATTAGTGGCATGTGTACATCCTGCTGGCAAGAATTGTTTTTTTCTCATCGTGCTTCCGGAGGAAGGACGGGAAGGATCGCTGCGGTTTGCATGCTGAAATAGGCCTAATTTCCTAATAAAATAGGAAAAAGCTCCTACTAAAATCTCTTAATTGAGGCAGGAAATGGCAAAGACTTAGCGAAGTTATTAAGATACTATATTTTTTAAGATCTAGGGGGACCAGGATGAACCGTCCGCTTAGAAAAAATAAAATTAGGGCTTATTCTTCAAAAAAAAAGTTTATAAGCGGAGTGGGATTAGCATTTATCGGTTTAACTATTCTTTTTTTAGGTTATAAACATTTATTTAAATTAGAGGTTGGAGCAAGTATATATGGAAGTTTGGAAAATAGCCTGGAAGTTACTGGTGTGATTATTAGAAAAGAAATAACATTCTGTGCTCCTATAGGTGGAAGTATAGAGTTAATAAAGGAAAATGGTTCTAGTGTTCAGGCCGGCGATGTGGTTGCAGTTATAAACAATTCTAATTTGAAAGAAGCAGCTATTGATCAATTCGAGCAGCAAAATCAGCTAAAAACGAAGAAAATTGAAAATTTTCATGATGAAATCTATGTCAACAATCGAAATATGGCTCTTATTAATAAAGAAATAAATGAACAGCTAAACCAGTTAAATTTATTGATTAATCAGGGAAAGTTAGAAGAGATTTCTTCTGTTAAAAAATCTTTGGATCAATTAGTTTTAAAAAGATATGATTTGTCCAATGAAAACAGGGTTTTAAGTGAACAGATCGCAAAAGAGGAACAAAATCTTGGCAGTGATAAAGAAGAGTTGACCAAATTTTTGGAAAGGTCTGAATGGGAGATAAGGGCTAGTTCTGCAGGAATTGTTAGCTGGTCAGTAGATGGCTGGGAGGAGAAATTGACCCCATATGGTTTTGAAAACCTAAAGGGTGAAGTGCTAAAAACAATTGATGTTGTAAAAGTAAAAACTGAGACTGTCAACAATGCTCAAGTTCAGGCAAATCAAAAAATTGGGAAAATAATCGATGGCAGCTCACTGTATGTGGCAGCGGCAATCTCTAACAAAGAGGCAAAGTTATTCTATCCGGGGAAAGAAATTGGTATTAATTTTATTGGCCATTCGGACTTAAAAGACTGTATGGGTGAGGTTGTTGCACTAAATAAAGATGAAACTGAAACTTTATTAATTGTAAAAGTAGAATGCCCTGTCTTTTTATTGGCTGACCAAAGAGTTGTGCCTGTTAAATTTATTTTAGAAAAGTGTTCTGGAATAATTGTTCCCCATACTTCGATTTATAAATACTTAAACCAGGATGGATTGGTTGTGCAAAAAGATGATGATTATATTTGGGTTCCTGTTAAGATTCTATTTACTAAGGATAGCCAAGTAGTTATTGAAGGAATCAAAGCAGATGAATATTATGTTCTTAACCCGGAGAGGATAAAAAACAAAATTGCTTATCCTCAGGGTTAAACAGGGAGGAATTTAGTTTGAATGAGGTAAAAGATATAAAAGATAATATAAAACGCATTAGGCAAAGAATTGAACAGGCAGCTCTAAGGTCAGGCCGTAACCCTGCGGAAGTTGAACTTGTTGCCGTTACTAAAAATGTACCCGTTGAAAGAATAGAACTGGCATTGAAGGAAGGTATCACCATTGTGGGTGAAAATAGGGTTCAGGAGGCGCTGAAGAAACAACCATTTCTTCCTGACAATGTAAAATGGCATCTGATTGGGCATCTGCAGAGAAATAAGGTAAAGAAAGTGATTGGAAAGTTTGATTTAATTCATTCTTTAGATAGTTATCCTTTGGCTCTAGAAATTAATAAGCAAGCGATTAAGTTGGGACAAACTGTAGATGTGCTTATTCAGGTAAATGTGGCTGGAGAAGAAAGCAAATTTGGGATCAGCCCGGAAAAACTTACTGATTTTATTCTGCAGTTAGCAGAACTCCCTGCTCTTAAAATTAAGGGTTTGATGACTATCGCTCCCTATACACAAAACCCGGAAACGGTGAGGCCTGTATTTAGAAAACTAAGAGAGTTAAGGGAAGAAATAGCTGCTCAAGGAATCCCGATAGAATATTTATCAATGGGAATGACCAATGATTTTGAAGTGGCAATTGAAGAGGGGGCTAATTTGGTAAGGATTGGTACCGGAATTTTTGGGGAAAGAATTTAAATTATTTAAGAGGAGGAAAAATAATGGGCGGAGGTATTTTTAATAAGGCTTTGGAGTTTTTTGGTTTTGCCGATGAGGATTTTGAAGAAGAGGAATTGGAACAGGAAACCAGACAAGATGAATCTTATCCTGTGGTGAAAAAAAAACAACAACGTTCGGTCTTGGAAAAAGGAGGTTTTGAAAGAAGTAATACAGTATTAAGCATTCATACCCAAAAACATACTAAAATAGTTGTAGTGGAACCTAGGTCATTCGATGATGTTCAGCCTATTGCAGACCATTTAAAAAATCATCGTCCGGTAATAGTAGACTTAGAAGAGAGTGAAAGGGAGCTGGCAAAGAGAATAGTTGATTTCTTAAGCGGTACTTGCTATGCTCTTAATGGTAATATTCAGAAAATAGGTCAGTGTATTTTCCTTTTTACACCCAGCAATATTGATGTAATGTCTGAGCAAAAGACGGAGTCTGTTGACAAACAATTATTTTCCTGGCTTAAATAAGGAGGGTTTTTTTTGGAATATCGGCTTGGATTTATTGGCGGAGGAGCAATGGCAGAGGCTTTAATCGCTGGGATTGTTGAGACAAATTTTTCTTCTGAAATTTTTGTTAGTGATCCTAATCGGGAAAGATTAGATTTTTTAAAAGAAAGATATGGAATTAATTCAGTTAGAGATAATAAAGAATTGGTAAAACAGGTTGATTTAGTTATTTTTGCTGTTAAACCTCAGATTGCTCCTAAAGTATTGGCTGAGGTGGGCGAATACATAAAAACTAACCAAATGGTTTTGTCAATTATGGCAGGAGTAAGTATGGCAACCATAAACAGTTATTTAAAATCTTCTGTACCTCTTATTAGGGTGATGCCCAATACACCTTGTTTGGTTAGGGCGGGAGTATGTGCTTACTGCGTAAATGATGCCTGTTCTTTAGAAATAGAAAATTTTGTTCAAAGGCTTTTGAGGGCAGTAGGAGAAGTTGTTAAGGTTGAAGAAGATCAAATTGATGCTGTCACCGGTCTAAGCGGCAGTGGCCCTGCTTATATTTACTTGGTTATGGAAGCTCTAATTGATGCAGGGGTGTATGTGGGGTTATCAAGAGAGATTGCTAAAAAATTGGTTTACCATACTGTTTTGGGAGCTGCTGAAATGGCAATAAAAACCGGAAAACATACAGGAGAATTAAAAGATCAGGTAACATCTCCCGGAGGAACAACTATTGCCGGTGTTAGAGCATTAGAAGAAGGAAAAATACGTTCGGCTTTATATGATTGTGTAGTTGCTTCTGTAAACCGTTCCCGGGAATTGAGTGGGGAAGATAGACTAATAAGGAGGTAAAAATTTATTTTGAGGTATGCCGTTATTCAACTTGTTGATCTAATATTTACAATTATATATTGGTTGTTAGTAGCAAGGGTTTTTTTATCCTGGATAAATCCTGATCCATATAATTCATTAGTAAGATTTATTTATCGTTTTACGGAGCCAATTTTAGCTCCCTTTAGAAGACTTGTTCCTCCAAGTCCGGGTATGCCGATTGACTTTTCTCCTATTTTAGCTTTTTTTGCTTTATGGATTGTCAAAAGATTAGTTTTTGCAATTATGATTCCATTATTATTTTAAATCAAGTTGAGGGGATGAAATGAGCTGGAATAGAGAAGGATTTTTAGAAAGCTTACCTGAAGAGGAAAAAATTTTTGCTGCTCAAATTTTTGATAAAATCAATCAGGTGGAAAAAACTAAACAGCCCTTGGTATTAGATTTTTTAGATCCGGCCAAGAATGGTCTAATAAATGAAATTGTAAAAAATTTTGTTGGTATAAATTGTTCGTTTTATGGGGGGTATGGGCAGGCCGAAAGGAAGAGACCTGTTCTGATACCTGATTTTTATCCCCGGGAATTAATAGACGCTAAACTAAAAGCGATTGAGGTTAGAGGTAATTTTTCTTTTCGACCGGTTAGCCATCGGGATTTTTTAGGAGCAGTTTTAGGTCTGGGAATCAAACGAGAGAAAATAGGGGATATAATTTTAACTGACAACGGTTGCCAAATTATAACCACAGAGGAGATCGGAGAGTTTCTACTTTTTCATTTGAAAAAAGTAGGTAG
>DUMD01000185.1 GCA_012840065.1 Clostridia bacterium | reverse complement strand
ATTTATAATTTATATAAAACCATTCTACAATTATTGAAAAAATATTTTACACATCATGATAGCCATAATAAAACCTGCAATATCAGCTGCTAATCCGGCAAACACAGAATGTCTGAAACGTTTTATACCAACGGAACCAAAATAGACGGTTAAAATATAAAATGTCGTATCTGTACTGCCCTGAATACAACTTACAAGTCTGCCTAAAAATGAATCCGGCCCATAAGTATTAAGAATTTCTGTTGTATATCCCAGCGCTCCAGTACCTGACAGAGGTCGAAGAAACATAAGTGGTATACATTCACCCGGAATTCCCCAAAAATTTAGTACCGGACTAGTAATTTGAACCAATAAATCAAGGGCACCAGATGTTCTAAATATGCTTATTGCAAAAAGCATGCTGACTATATATGGTAGAATTCTGACAGCAGTTTTTACTCCTTCTTTTGCCCCATCAATAAAAGCTTCATAAACATCAATCCCTTTTAACCACCCTAGTAAAGGAATTATCATGAACATAAAAGGAATAACCCATTTGGAGAAAAAAGAAATGATTCCTATCATTTATTTTCCCCTTCCTTCCTAGTGAAATTTATTCCTTAAAAAACGATCAGCCAGAAGGCCAACAATTGTTGCAGTAAGAGTAGAAATAATAGTTATTCCAACTATTTCTGCAGGATTTTTTGATCCTGTTGCTGACCGTAGAGCTATAATCGTTGCCGGAACCAGAGTTAATCCAGATGTATTTATAACAAGAAGTGTACACATAGAATTACTTGCTGTGTTTTTTCTATTATTAATTTTTTGCAACTCTTCCATTGCCTTTAGCCCAAAGGGTGTAGCCGCATTTCCAAGCCCTAAAAGATTAGCGCTTATGTTAAACAGAATTGGAGTAAAGGCTGGGTGTTTTGAAGGTAATTCTGGGAAAAGCCAGCGGATAAATGGTTCAATAAATTTAGCCAATGATTCTACCAATCCTGCTTTTTCAGCTATTCTTAAAATCCCCATCCAAATAGCCATAACCCCTATGAGCGTAAGGCATATTTCGATTCCATCCTGTCCTGCTTTAATTGCAGCATTTGTTAATGCTTCTCCACTTTTGCCCATAATAATTGAACAGATTATCCCCAGAACAATAAAAAAAGTCCAAATAAAATTAAGCATTAGTTTCCCTCCTATAAAAAGTAAGGTTTAATTAAACTTATGAGTTTAAAAACCTTCATAGAAGTAAACTATGCTTAATTCTAATCAGGACTTTTAATAAAAATAAATTATTCTCTTTTAAAAATGTCTAGTAAGCCTAACTTTGCTACCCTATCCCTTATTTTTCTATGATCAGTTGTATACAGATTTTTTTCTTTCATTCTCTCAAAATATATTGAGCCAGAAAAAGTAAATTTTTTACTTCTGTTTTCTTTTTTTTGAACCATCTCAATTATATATTTTATATAATCACCTACAGATAATTCCTCAGGAAGAACAAAAAGCTCTTTTTCTCTAGCGTAACGTACAGCATTATAGCCAGCTAAACTCCCAGATACTATGGCTTCTGTATGACCAACCGCTAAGCCGATTTTTTCTCCTGCGCAAAAAAGATTCTCCACTCCTATTACCCTAAGATTCGCTTCGCAAAGAGTAATAAGATTAAATCTTATCGAGTTACCTTTTGAACCTGCATAGGGGTCCACATATCTAGCCGATTCTAAGCCGGGAAGGCTATTTAGTATTTCTAAAGGCAAAAATGGTGCCATCATTTTCGCTTGACCAGTGTCTAAAAAAATAATATTTTCTGCATACTCATTTAAAGCATATTGCTGGCAGGCCTTTTGGGATAAGGAAGTATATTTTTTTCTGTTTAGGTAGTGGATAAATATATACCCCATTTCTTTCTAAAATCTTAATAATTTCCGGGCTAATTGTGTTTTTTTCAATTTTACATGAACCGCTATAAGATTGAAATACTCTGTTTTGACTTGTTATTTCTTCCCCTCCAGCTTTAGTTGTTATACTCACCCGACCGCCAAATGAAGGACAACGAATTATACACATAACACAGCCATTGCCGTATTTAATACAGTTTTGTTGGGGACCAGCAGTACCCGTAGCATCTATAAAAACATCACCTTCATAGGTTTTTCCATTACATATAATTGCCTTAATGTTTTTATTTTTAGTAATCACATCAGTTACCCGGGAATTAAAAAAAATCTTTATTCCTTTGGCTAATAAATATTCTCTTACCACTTTTTCAACTATAAACAAATCATATAAATTTGCATGCTGGTGACCAGGGAAATTTATATTTTTATGCCTTACACAGTTATTATCCAAAAGTATAAAAAGCTCTCCTGCACCAAGACTTATCATTTCCTCAGCCGCCGTATATCTACCGTTATTTCTATAAATTCCACCTACTAAACCTGTTCCTAACAATAAATCGTTCTTTTCAAATAACAAAACCTCAGCATTTAAATTTTTGGCAGCAAGTGCAGCTGCACAGCCAGCCCACCCGCCACCAACAACTACTATTTTTTCCATTAAATCTCCCCCGTTGCTATTCTATGTTACCCAAAATTAGAATAGTTCCTATTCAAAAAATTTAACCAGGTTGATTAGCCAATTAAATATGCTGTTTTTTATTGACGTTATATAGCTTTGTTGTTCAATATCTTCTGCAGCTATTAAACTAACTTTACCTAATTGTTTTCCTTCATAAATAACTTTAGCATACCCTAAGGGTTGTCCTTTCACAATAGGAGCAGATATTTGATCAGGCAACTCCAATAAAGGAGGAGTAATTTTTGTTATTTCCTCGGAACTCAAAGATATAGTTAAATTATCACTGGCTATTACTTTTAATTCATTTTTTGTTCCTTCTTCAACAGGTATAGTCTTTACTATCTGGTTTTTTTGAACCAGTGTATAAGGTTTAAAATTATCAAATCCATATTGAAGAAGAGACTTAGAATCTTCCCACATATTACTACAATTCAAAACAACTGCTATTAAATGTTGGCCATTACGTTCTGCTGAAGAAACCAAACATCTGCCTGCATTATTTGTAAAACCAGTTTTTACCCCATTTGCTCCCGGGAATTCATCCAATAATTTATTTTTATTCCTGAGAACTCTTTCATAGTCCCTACCCTCCCAAGGAACATTTTTAACCTTTGTCTTAACAATATTTCTAAAAATAGGGTTTTCCATTGCATATTTTGTAATTATTGCAAGATCATAAGCAGTTGAATAATGTCCATCCTGATCCAAACCATGAGGATTTTTGAATTGAGTATTAAGAGCCCCAATTTCAATAGCTTTTTCGGTCATTTTTTTAGCAAAATCTGAGCTACTTCTGGCAATGTGTTCTGCCAAAGCAGTACTTGCATCGTTACCTGAATTTAACATAACTCCATATAATAAATGCTCAAACTTTACCTTTTCATTAGGGCTTAAATACATGGAAGAACCTCCTACTTTGGCAGCATTGGCACTTACTGTAACAATATCATCTAAATTTCCAAGTTCTATTGCTAAACAAGCAGTCATAATTTTGGTTGTACTGGCAGGTGCTCTTTTTTCATGAGCATTCTTTTCGTATAAAATTCGACCGTTATTCCCATCTATTAATACTGCTGAAGCAGCTGAAGGAGCAAGGGAGACAGCATAAACAGACGATGGTAATAAAAATAGGATTAAGATTAATCCTAAAAAGATATATCTCTTCATTTATGTTAACCTCCTTGAAAACCTTAAAAGTTTTAATGTACTTACTTATTATTGACAGTTCTACATTCTAATATGCTTATCTAACTTTTTTAAAAATTTCCTTAGATTAGTTCAAATGTTAAAGGTGCATATAAAAATATGCACCTTTAACATTTGAACTAATCTATCTTCACTTCCCCCTGTTCATTTTTCTGACCTTTATGGAACATTGCTTTCTGAATTTGTTCTATGACTTGAGGAATTAGGTCTAATATACGATCATAAAGAATTGTATTATTTACGGGCAGCATTTTAATATTTCCTTGTCCTACTACCAAGAATCCTACAGGACTAATTGAAACGCCGGCACCGCTACCGCCAGCAAATGGCATTGTATTTTCTCCTTCGGCTTTATCTGATTTTTCAGGGGTAGGGGTATTTCCACCACCAGCAGCAAAACCAAACCCAACCTTCGATACAGGAATAATTACACTCCCGTCCTGGGTTTCAACTGCATCTCCTACTATTGTGTTAACATCAATCATGTCTTTTATGCTTTCCATTGCTGTTTTCATTAAGCCTTGAATCGGATGTTCATTCATTGGATAATTTCACCCCTTTCTTAAGCCATTGTCCGACAACTTTTATCCCGACAATAATAATATGACCTAGTTTTATAGCAAATATGCAGCAAAAATTGACATTAAGACAAGGTTGATTAAAATTAGGTATTACTTCCACTAGAGGATTTTTGTTCCAAAAAATTATTTTATTTTCTAATATTGCCAACAAAATTCCTTTTAAAAACCAAATAATACCCAACCTAACCCCCGTTGTAGCCGCATCATTTGCTCCATATTCGGTATGCCATTCAAAGTGAAGACAGTGGGTTGAACGAGTTAGATAAGCAATTTGCGATCTATAAAGACGAACTAAATTTTTAACTTTTATGATTGTGACTAACACTTTTTGCCAATCTATTTTATTCACAGATAATCTGTTTTTATCTTTATGAACTGGTAGCCTGGGGTGAGTTAACTCCCAATTCTCTTTTAAAAAAAGATCTGGAATAATAAACCCTTTTAACATCTTAATCACAGGTAATTCTAATTTTAACGACAAAAAATTTTTAAATAAATAGATTCTTATTGCTAGTTCATTACCACTATCTTGCCTAGAAAAAAAAATGGAAAACTTGATTTTTAATTGTGTTGCCAAGATCAATCCAAGCACTAACCAAAAATATATATTTTTAAAAAAAATATCCAAGTTTTCCCCTTCCCTTCTCTACATTCTTTCTTTATTTTTCCTTTTTCAGGCAAGAGTTATACAAATAGGCAAATTCATTATATTGTTTATAAAGGGGTTTTGAGCTTTAAATGTTTTTATTTTATTACACGCTCAAAATCATTTGTCTTCTAGATAATCATTTGTCTTCTAGATAAAAAAGAGAATGGCATTGTTCAAAATTCGAACAATGCCATTCTCTTAAGCAAAAATACTTACTAGTCTAGCTTACTAACTAATTCATCCAAAGAAAATAATCCAAAATATTTAAGAAAGTCCTTTGTTGTTCCATAAAGTATTGGTTTACCAATTACGTTTTTTCTGCCAACTTCTTCAATCAACCCTTTTTCTAAAAGAGTTTGAAGTGATTTTTCTACCCTCACCCCTCTAATCTCTTCAATTTCAGCTCGGGTGATCGGTTGCTTATAGAGGATTATAGCTAAAGTTTCTAAAGCTGCAGATGACAAACTTGTTTTTGCAGGTTGACTAATAAAATCTTCAATATAATGAGCATATTGTTCTTTTGTACCTAATTGATATCCTCCTGCAATCTTAACTAATTTTATTCCTCTTTCCTCTGCCTGACATTGATTAGCAAGATTTTGTAAGCAAAAATTAACTTCTTTATCACTTAAATTAGTGATTTTCATAATTTCTTCTTTTGTTACCGGTTTATTACTAACAAATAGTAAAGCTTCTATGACTGCTTGGGCTTCTCTTAAATTCACTTATTTTTATCCTCCTTTGGCTGAAAAAGCTTCAAGGATAGATATATTTCTCCAAAGCCTGAAGCTTGAAAAGCTGAAACTTTATTCTGGCGAATTAACTCAAGCAAAGCTAAAAATGTTATAATAGTTTGTATTTTTGTCCTATAAAGAGAAAATAATTGAGAAAAACTTACCTTTTTTTGCTTATTTTTTATTAACAAATTTAAAATTTCATTCATCCTTTGGTCTATTGTTATTTCCTCTTTTAGTAATTTTATTTCTTCCTTCTCTTTTAATTCTCTGCTTTTTTCCATTACTAATTTAAATGAGTCCCATAATTGTTTTAAAGTAATGTTATTTAAAACATTGCTTAAATCCACATCTCTTTTATGAATTTCCTGATAAGGACGATAATAAACAAGAGAAGCTTCAGCTTCTTTCTCTTTTAAAATTCTTGCTATTTCTTTAAAATATTTATACTCAACCAGTTTAGCAATTAAATTTTCTTTTAAAGCATTATCTTCATCATCTTGTAAGCCATTGTTATCTTCTTTTTCGGTTTTGGGCAGCAAAGCAGCAGACTTTAACTTAATTAAGGTAGCAGCCATTATTAAAAATTCACTGGTAACTTCTAAATCCACTTTTTTCATTCTCTCTAAATAATCTAAATACTGATCTGTTATTTGTGCAATAGGTATAGAGTATATATCTACCTCTGCTTTTTCAATTAAGTGTAAAAGTAAGTCAAAAGGGCCTTCAAATATCTCCAGCTTAACGTGATAGCCCAAATTCCCACACCTCGTTATTCCTTTGGCATTAAAAGTCCCATTTTTTCTTTTACTTCTTCTAAAGTCTGGCGTGCTACTTCCCGAGCTCTTGCAGCTCCATCAGCTAGAATGTCTTCTACCAGTCCAGGATTATTAGCAAGTTCTTTTCTTTTTTCCCGTATAGGAGTAAGTCTCTGGTCCATTTTTTCGATTAATATTCTCTTGCATTCAACACATCCAATTTCCCCTGACCGACATGATTGCTCAATTTTACTAGTTTCTTCACTATTAAAGATCTTTTGAAAAGCATAAACAACGCAAATATCCGGATTACCTGGGTCAGTTTTTCTGATTCTCTGTGGATCTGTTATCATTAAACGAACTTTCTCTTTGATTTCTTCGGTTTCTGCAGACATTGTTATAAAGTTTCCATAGCTTTTGCTCATTTTTCGTCCATCAATCCCGGGAAGCATCGGTACTTCAGATAAACGAATCTGTGGTTCAGGAAAAACCTTTCCATATAGGTAATTGAATCTTCTAGCTATTTCCCTAGCCAACTCTAAATGAGGAGCTTGATCCTCTCCAACAGGTACAACACTAGCTTTATAAATCAAAATATCAGAAGCCATTAAAACAGGATAGCCCAAAAAACCATATGTTGATAAATCCTTTCCTTCTTTCCCTAACTGAATCATTTGATCCTTATAAGTTGGACACCTTTCTAACCAAGATATAGGAGTAATCATCGATAATAATATATGAAGCTCCACGTGTTCAGGCACATGTGATTGTACAAAGATAGGACTTTTTTTAGGATCCAAACCAGCACTCAAAAAGTTTATCGCAGCTCCAAGAGTGTTTTCCCTTAACGCTGTTGTATCATCATAAGATGTAGTTAAAGCATGCCAATCAACTATTGAAAAAAAACAATCATATTCATCTTGAAGGTTAACCCATTGATTTAAGGCACCTAACCAATTCCCAAGATGAGGACTTTCCGCTGTTGGTCTTAATCCACTAAAAACTCTTTGTTTTGCCATTAAAGCTACCTCCTTTTTTTCATAAACCAACTATATAATTAAAAACTAAATTAACAAGCGGACTTATAATTTTAGAAAGGCCTCCTGTAAACATTAAAAAAGCCAAAATAACAGATCCATATCTTTCGAAAATACCGAGCTGATAGCTATATCTAGCTGGAAGTAAACCTGCTAGTATTTTAGAACCGTCCAATGGCGGAATAGGAATGAGATTGAATATAGCTAATCCAATGTTAAGATAAATACCATTAACCAAAAGGGGTACTAATAAGGAATAAGTTTTGATCAAATTAAATCTAAAAGGCAAAGATAAAATTACTGCTAAACTAATATTAGATAATGGGCCAGCTAAACTTACTAGTAAAGTATCTTTAGCCGGATCAGAAAAATTTCTGGGATTGATTGGAACCGGTTTAGCCCAACCAAATCTTCGCGTAAAAAGTAAAACTAAAGTTCCTATCGGATCTAAATGAGCAAGCGGATTCAAAGATAGTCTGCCAAACAATCTTGGTGTAGGATCACCCAACCGATCTGCAACATAACCATGGGCAAACTCGTGGACTGAAAGTGATAATAAAAGCAGCGGAATAAAAATTAGAAAATCAGATAAATTCAATTCATGCACCATCCTTATTTTGGCTTAAGAATTCCAAGGCAAATCTAATTTCTTCTTCCCGGGATGTAAGTTTGTCATCAAGTTTATTTTTTTTTAGTTCAACCAAGCATTTACCTAATAAGGGCCCTGGTTTGAAACCTAACCCGATTAAATCATTACCATTTAAGTTCGGTTTTAGATGAACAAACTTATCATAATACACTTTTAGCCTTGACAATAATATTTCTTTTTTATCGGCGATAGAAAATAAGATTATCTGTTCAATAAAGCTGAACTGGCTTAATTCAGCATATATTTGGCTGTTAGGAAGATAGGAGGAAACAGTTAATTTTCTTATAGCATAATTTAAACGGCTATTCAAACTGCCGATTCTATCTATTTCTTTATTGCTGAGCCCGAACATTTTTCCAATTTTCTCTATGCTTTGATAATCCATTTTAAACAGCCAGATTTGAAGGTATAATTGTTTAAAAGAAATTTGGGGAACGTTTAATTCAGAACTTAAATATTTAAACGATTCCCTGGCTTTTATGAAATAATCATAAAATTGCTCATTCCAAACTAATAAGGGACTTATTTGCTCAAAAATATTTAATTTTAATAAACGATTAAAACATTCCTCTGGCTTTGGTTCTTCTAAAATATGCATTAATTCTGCAATAATCCTCTGGGAAGAAAGTCTTTTTATAAAACCATCAATCACAGCAAGTTTTAATAATTCTTCAGTTTGTTTTTCAATCGTAAAACCAAACCTTTGTTCAAATCTAATGGCTCGGAATATTCTTATGGGATCATCGACAAAACTAGAATTATGAAGTATACGTATTTTCTTATTCTTAATATCTTCTAATCCATTAAAAAAATCTAATAAAACTCCAAAATCCCTTCTATTAATTTTTACTGCCAAGGCGTTTATAGTGAAATCTCTTCTAAATAAGTCCTGTTTTAAACTGCTAAACTTCACATTTGGTAAAGCCCCAGGATGTTCATAAAATTCAGTTCTAGCAGAGGCTACATCAACCCGCAGGCCATCAACTGTCATAACTACTGCAGTACCAAATCTTCTATGAACCCTTTTTAATATTCCTTTTAATTCTTTAGCAAGTGCATAAGCAAACTGAATTCCATCACCCTCTACGACTAGATCCAAGTCAGAAATGTACTGAGACAATAATAAATCACGTACACTTCCTCCTACCATGAAAATTTTCACATTCAGACTATCAGCTAATTCTCCTGCCGTATAAAGCAATTGTAAAATGTGATTGGGAATATTTCTCTTAATCTTTGTAATTATTTCTTTTTTTACAACCAATTTTGTATTAGAACTCTCCTCCTCACAATTGTTAATCTGCCTAAAACTTAAAAGTTTTCTAAATAAATTATTTCCCAAATCTTATCTAATAAAATTAAAATCTAAGCCAAAAGAAATAAAAACATTTTATTCTTAAAAATTATCGATAAAATGTTGAAGTTTATATTTATTTACCTGATCATCTATTTCTTTTAATCAACTACTGTTTTGGTATAAGTTTCTTGTAATTATATCATAAAGAAAATCACAAAAAAAGCACCTCCTAAACTAGTTTTGATATCTAAAAGAAGGTGCTTTTTAAAGTAAACAGTTCTTTTACTTAATAACCTTAAAACTAGAGAGCCTCAGAAAGAACCCGATCTTTATTTAGTAATCTTTCCGGTATGACATCATTACGAAGAAGATCTTCGTAGGTCTCTCTTTTTACTATTATGTCTGCTTTTCCGTTATTGACCAAAACAACAGCAGGTTTAGCTATACGGTTATAATTACTTGCCATTGAATAATTATAAGCTCCCGTACAACTAACTAATAAAATATCACCTGTTTCTAAAGTAGGCAATTCAATATCCCAAATTAGCATATCACCTGATTCGCAACATTTTCCAGCAATAGATACAGTCTCTTGCGGAAATTGATTTGCTTTGTTAGCAACAATAGCTTCATATTTTGCATTATATAAGGCAGGCCTTGGATTGTCACACATACCACCATCTACAGCTACGTATTTTCTTATTCCAGGAATCTCCTTTATTGTTCCTACTGTATAAATAGTACTTCCTGCTGTAGCCACAATAGAACGTCCTGGTTCATCTATAAGCTTAGGCAGAGGAAAATTATGTTTTTCTGCTCTATTTTTTAAAGCGGAAGCAATTGTTTCGACATGTTGGTCAATGGTAGATGGTTGATCTTCACTGGTATATCTAATACCAAGCCCTCCGCCCATGTTTAACTCTTTTAAAACGATACCACATTCTACCCTAATGGTTTGGAGAAAATCCACCATTATTTCAGTGGCAACCCGATAGGATTCCATACTAAAAATTTGTGAACCAATATGACAATGAAGGCCCATTAAAGATAGATTGGGCATTTTAAGTATTTCTTTGACTGCTGCTAAAGCCTGACCATTACTTAATCCAAATCCAAATTTAGAATCTAACTGTCCAGTTTGAATATAACTATGAGTTTGCGGTTTTATACCAGGAGTAACTCGAATCATTATCTTAGCATTTACATTTTTCTCTTGACAAATTTGATTTAGCATTCTTAACTCAACAAAATTATCTACTATTATTCTTCCTACTCCATTATCTAGAGCAAGGATAATTTCTTCAGGAGTTTTATTATTTCCATGGAAATAAATTCTATTTGCGGGAAATCCTGCCTTCAAAGCGGTATACAATTCTCCGCCAGAAACCACATCTAAGCCAAGTCCTTCTTCTTCAATAATTTTACACATTGCTGTAGTTAGAAAAGTTTTTCCTGCATATATGGTTTCTGAATTAGGATAATATTTTTTAAAAGCCTGTACATAGCTTCTACAATTTTTTCTAATCTCCCATTCATCAAAAATATATAATGGTGTACCAAACTCTGCCGCCAAATCAACAACGTCACAACCACCGATTTCAAGGTGTCCTTTACGGTTAATCCTCATAGTTCCATGTAGGTACATTTTTATAACTCCCTCCGTTATTAATTATACTTTCAACTAAATTAATTGTTCAGTGTAGCAAAAAAGCTAATGGAGATGATCCATTAGCATACCAAGCATAGGATAATACCTCCCCTCCCCCAGTGAGATAGCACTCCACCGAAAAACCGGGAATTTTTCGGTGACAGTCCTGCATCTATTAAATGCAGTCCCAGCACATTGAGTTTAGGCGCCTCAATGCACTTCGGCGGATTCTCCTTTCCTTTGTTTTCATCCTGCCCAAGTCAAACAAAGTACTCATAGTCTCCGCGCCTCTACCTCACCTCATTTTCGAGATGAGGTAATTATTAAATTTTGTAGATTTTAACATATTTTAAGCCAGCTTGTCAAACCTTTTAATAGATTGAGACCATTTGCCACAGCGATCTCCCCAACGTCCCAAAACTTCCTTTTCAACTGTAATCTCAACTATTTTGCATATATTTGGACAGCCGTTACAGTTAAAGCTTTTAGTTTTATAATCATAATTACAAATATTAAATCCATAAAAATTCGTATAACCCTTTTTAACTACCACTTCCTTTGCAATAAGAGCAACTCCCAAGGCTCCCATGACATTATAATATTTGGGGACAATGACTTCAGTTTTTAAAGCTTCCTCAAACGCCTTTTTCATCCCCTTATTAGCAGCAACTCCTCCTTGAAAGATAATTGGAGAATTGATATCCTTACCTTTTCCTAAATTATTCAGATAATTTCTTACTAAAGCTTGACAAAGTCCGTAAACAATATCCGGAATAGAATAGCCCATCTGCTGTTTATGGATCATATCAGACTCTGCAAATACAGCACACCGGCCGGCAATTCTAACCGGAGAAGTAGATTGAAGGGCAATTTCTCCCAAATCTTGGATTGGAATATTTAGCCTATTTGCTTGTTGGTCTAAAAACGAGCCAGTTCCAGCGGCACATACCGTATTCATTGCAAAATCCGTAACAATTCCATCCTGTAAAATAATAATTTTAGAATCCTGTCCCCCTATCTCTATTACTGTTCTTACCTGAGGATTTATATGCAGTGCAGCAACAGCATGTGCAGTTATTTCATTTTTAACACAGTCCCCTCCTACAACCACATTGGTTAAGTATCTAGCACTACCTGTTGAACCTACACCTTTTATTCTATAATTACTAGGTAATCTTTGTTGAAGAATGTTTAACGCCTTCTGCACAGTTGCAATTGGTTTTCCTTCTGTTCTTAAATATATACTTTCTAAAACCTCATCGTTCTCTGACAGAAGAACTAAATTAGTACTGACTGAACCTACATCAATACCTAAATAACATTTTTCCATTCTCAACAAACCTCCTTCTTACTCCTCTTCCACTGTAATAAATCTATAAATGCCTCCAATCTGGTAATCAAGCCGGCTTGTCCTGAATGTTCATCAATAATAATAGTTAAAATAGGAATTTCATAGTCTCTACTTATTGAAGGTAAAATGCTCTGAGCAACAATTTCCGGCATACAGGTAAATGGGAGTACTTGAATAACTCCATCATAACCAGCTTGAGCATATTTAACCGCTGTTCCTACTGTTTCAATGCCATGACCACCAACAAAATGATCTAAGTAACCACAGGCAAACCTTTTACTTTCTTCATGATGTCCAATTTTCTTTTTTTGTCTTATTTTTTTAGGTATCAGTTGTTCTTCTGCCCAATCTGTAATATAGATGGTTCGAGTTACTTCTACCCCACGATCGCTTAAAAAATCTTCCAAATTAAAATTCATATAAGGTTCCAAAACAGCATATATTTCACCAACCAATGCTACTTTAAGAGGGGTTTCTTTTTTTATTTTTATTTCACCTAATTGTTTTAAAGTATCATCAACTATATACCTAATAGTACTAACTGAATCCGCTTTTTTTATTTTAGCTATGGCTGATTGGTACAATCTCTTTGTAGTACCCGGTATTTCTTCCCTAGGCCAAATTCTATATACTGATTTTGTTATCACATCTATTGCTTTTCCTTGTTCCCAGGCAATTTTACCTGCATTATAGATTTTTAAAAGATTTTTTTCATATTTAAATAATTGGCATATTGGTTGAAAAAATTTTTTAAACCTCCCTGCATAAGGTTCAAAAACATAAAACTCAAAATTATAGCCTAAGTCTTTCAAAATAGTTTTTTCAACTTCCCCATAATAACCAAAACGGCAAGGGCCATGACCACCTGCCATAAAAATCACCTCTGCTCCTAATTCTAAAGCCTCAATCATATTTCCAAGGTTAATCTTTAGAGGAAAACAAGCAAATTCTGGTGCATATCTAGAACCTAATTCAATCGTTTTTTTGGTTATTGGAGGCGGGATAATAACATCCCAACCTAATCTTTTGAAGAAAGTGTAGCCAGGAATATCTATTCTTCCCATATGAGGAAATGTAACTCTCATCCGACCTTTTTCCTCCTTTGAATTAAATCAATAAAAGCCTCTATTCTGGTTATTAGTCCTGCTTCTCCTGAATGTTCATCCAGGGTAAGCAAAAGCAAAGGTAATTTTTTTATTCTTTTTGCTTCTCTTTCAATTAATTCTCCAATCAAAGAATCCGGACCACATCCAAAGGCAACTAATAGTATTATCCCATCAATACATTCCGGATGGTTAAAATAATATTTTGCCGAGCCCATTATCCTCCTACCCAAACTCCAATACATTCTCTTATTAAATGTGGATAAACCTTTTTCAATTGCCCAGCTAGGTAACATTTCAGGCAAAATAGTTTCTACTCCCATTGTTTGCAACCTCTTGATCAAATCCATATTCATATAATTATCGTAAAGAGTATAGGAATGGCTGATGACGGCTATTTTAGGTTTATCCTGGGAAAAACCCTTGCCTTTTGGCTGGATAGAAGTTTCTAAAACCTTTTGTTTCCTTTCCTTTTCCCAAATTTTTAAAGCTTTGTTATAAGAATCTATTATTTTTTTCTCTTTTTTACCAAGCATTTTCCCAATCTCAAATAATGCGGGATATAAATTACGTTTTGATTTGCTTAAATCAATTGTAGGAATAATCAAAGAGGGTAAATTAGATAAATTATTTTTAACCATATCCGGAATCCCCATCAGCTTTGGACAGAAATATTCCCTTTTTTTGCCACTTATCATTCTAGGCAAAAAAATATAATCTACCTTATCCTTTATTTCAAAGCAATGACCCATAAAAACCTTGACAGGAAGACAAGCTTCATCAACAGAAAAACTAACTCCATTATTTAAAATTTGCTTATTAGTTGGGGGTGAAACAATTACTTCAACACCCAAAAAATTAAAGAAATTTTCCCATAGCCAGTTGTAATGATAATATAAAAGGGCCCTAGGTATTCCAACTACTGGCTCCATAATTTTCACCTCGCTTAAATTTGTTATAATTGTTTCTTACGGTAAAAGAAGAGATATGATTATTCCTAAAAATCTAACCCAGCGCAAGTAAGCACCAACTAAGGCATTTTGTCTATATTCTTCCGCATGCAGGAAATGATGAAATAGTGTCGCCGGTGCTATAATTACACTGGGCAGGGTATCTACAACAATTACAACATGCCCTTCTAAAATACGAGTTGCTGGAACATCTGTTCTTTCTGTATATCTAACCAGAGGAAATGGACTCCGACTTCTTTTTACTAAGAATTCTTCTACTGTCTTTTTAGCCATCGACAAGCCGTCGATTTTTATTTTTTTATGGTATCTTTAATCTTAGTAACTAATTCAGGATTAGCTATATAATTTTAATATATATCAATGCAATATCAGTAGAGGTACTAAAATTCCGGCTAATACGGCTGAATATAAGTGCTCATTTTTTGCTTCCAACAATTATTTCTTTTAAATTCAAAACTAATTCCTATGCCTAATTTTTTTTGAAAATTGCAATATTGTCTTTCCTTTTTTACTTAATATGTTTTCATCCTCAGAGCTAGCCATCTGATATGCCGCTCCTCTTTAAGATCTCTTTTATAGCTGCAGTAGTAATCGGTGCACCCGATTCAGGTTTATCCGCACCATTCATTTTGCCTAGATCACCAATTCCAATAACAATCGGTATGTTCAATTTATTTAAAACTCCAACGGTATCACCACAAATATGATTACCTTTATCGTTAGCTTTAATCTCTCCATGCTTATCTATTGGGGAAGAGATAAAATTCCCTTTATTATCAATAGAACAATCAACATTTATACATCTTAATCTGTCTCCATTTGAAGCCACTGCTAAAGCACCTATTACATTGATATCAGGATGATTTGCTACATATAACAAATTTTGCTCTCCATTACCCTCTCCCCATTTTCCACCATCATCGAACATAACCAAAACAGGATCCCATTTTGCTTCTTTAATAAAATTAACCAATTCTTCCCCTGTAAAAAAATTATTCGAACCGGCAGATAAAGAAATACATCGTAAATTTAGATTTTTAGCAGCCACCTCTATAGCACGCTTAGCAACATCATCTCCATCGGTAACCAAAATGACTCTTATCGGCTTACTAATCATTAATTCACCTCAACAATCCTATATTCAATAATTTTATTATTCCAAAAATAGTAGATAATATAGCAAATCTAAAATTAATAACTGCCCAGGGATTGTCAAGCTTGCAAAATGGATTAATAAACTCGTTAATATTTTTTAAAAATTTTTTCTTCATTCTAAAAATAAACAAACTTGTAATCATACAAAAAAAAGGACCTGCTAAGGTTATTAATAAAGATATGGTAATTGGTTCAGCAGTCGCCAATACAGTTGAATTTAAAATCCCCCCTGTAACCACTGCTTCTACTGGTGATTTTATTAAGATTAAAAAAACTAGCCTACCTATTTCATGAATTAAAATGGCAATAAAAACATAAAAAATATTTTGCGGTCCTAGAAACAAAAGTGTAATAAACAAACCAATTAAATCGAGCTGCAGCATTTTTTACCTCCTGAATCAAAATCTAACCTTTTGGGTTAAATAGCAATGCCATGATATAGCCAAAAAGAACTGCAGCAGATAATCCAATTGCCGTAGCCTTTAATCCCCCACTAAATACTCCTACAATCCCGGATTTTTCTATTTCTTCTAAAACTCCTGATACCATAGCATGTCCAAAACCAGGTATAGGAATAGTTGCACCTGCTCCAGCAATATTAACTAAGGGTTGATATACTCCTAAAGCACTTAAAACCCCGCCTAGGGTTACGAACAATACTAAAATATGGGCAGGTTTAAGCTTGGTAGTATCCATTAGGACTTGAGCAATTACACAAATTATTCCTCCTACCACAAATGCATAGATATATTGCCGCATATCTATCTCTCCTTTAAATATAAGGTTGAAAATTTAAAGTTTAGAAAAATTTAATTTTTGCCATTTTCAATTATTTTCAACTACTATTGCATGGGCAATCGAAGGGATGGACTCTCCCTGTTGGCTGGAGGTTGGACTAAGTAAAGCGCCTGTAGCTACCAACATAATTCTTTTATACTTTTTATTAGTTAACTGATTATATAAATACCCACTAAAAACTGTAGCCGCGCAACCACAACCACTTCCTCCGGAATGAACATCCTGTTTGTCTGAATAAATTAGAACTCCGCAGTCCTCCAATTTACCAGTTAAATCCAGACCCTTTTGTTTTAACATTTCTTGAGTCAGTTTTTTCCCAAGCTTACCTAAATCTCCAGTAATAATAAGATCATAATCATCAGGTGAGTGATTGGTATCTTTAAAATGCTGAAAGATTGTATCAGTTGCAGCCGGTGCCATAGCAGAACCCATATTATCTGCATCCTTTTGGCCTAGATCAATTACTTGTCCTATTGTAGCATAAGTTATATTTGGTCCCGTTCCTTCTGTTGCTATAGTTACAACTCCCGCTCCTGTTACAGTCCATTGAGCAGTAAGGGGACGTTGAACCCCCTGTTCAGTCGGATATCTATATTGTCGTTCAGCTGTATCATGGTGGCTGGATGCTCCGGCCACAACATAATCAGCAAAACCCCCATCAACTAACATGGCAGCTAACACCATTGCCTCAACCATAGTAGAACAAGCTCCATATAAGCCCAAAAAAGGAATAGGGAAATCCCTTACTGCAAAATTACTAGCGATTGTTTGGTTTAATAAATCTCCACATAACAAAAAATCAATTTTATCCTCCGTTAAACCAGCCTTTTGAATTGCTAATTCAATTGTCTCTTTAAAGATCTTACTCTCTGCCTTTTCCCAGCTTTTTTCTCCGTATATATTATCAGTTAACACTTTATCGAAATACCGACCTAGGGGACCTTCTCCTTCCTTAGGTCCAACAATACTGGCTGTTGAAATAATTTTCGGTTGATGAGTAAATTTCACAGTTTGTTTTCCAACTTTTTTTGTTCCACTCATTCCCAATCCCCCTAACTTTTCAATAGCCAGCTAATTAAGCCAATAACTATTGATGTTATAGTTGCATAAACCAGTACTGGACCTGCAACAGTAAACATTTTTCCCCCCACACCTAACACATAACCTTCTCTTTTAAATTCCATTGCAGGCGATACAATAGAATTAGCAAAGCCAGTTATAGGTACAATAGAACCTGCTCCAGCAAATTTACCTATTTCATCATATACTCCTAGTCCTGTTAAGAAGGCGCCTAAAAAAATCATAGTTGCTGAAGTCGGTCCTGCTGCTTCTTTTACGGATAATTTTAGGTAACCTGTATAAAAATTATTAACAAACTGTCCAATTAAGCATATAAAACCGCCTACTAAAAAAGCTGCAATAATATTTCTCAAATAGGGCGGTTTTGGTTTCATTTGTTGTACTAATTGATCATATTCATCATTAATTTGCTGCTGTATATTTGGATTTTTTTTAGCCAATCCTATCACCCTCTGCTTTTTATTTTTAACATCTAATTGTCTAATTATACAAAAAAAGTACCCGAAGGCACTTTTTATTGTTCTTTATGTCTAGAATCATTTTGCACACCAAAAGCAACTCTTATATTAGCTTTATAATCTACGATATTACCATCGCTTACATCTGCAGTAAAATGATCAACATATACGCCGGTAACATTTTCTAGAGTGTTGCAGGCTTCACTCACAGCATTTTTTACAGCATCTTCCCAGCTTTTTTTGGATTCACCAACAAGTTCAATAACTTTTACTGTAGGCATTTATCTTCCTCCTTTTAGATTTGATTTATTTAGGTTTTAATTGAGCCAATAATATTATTCCCTTCCTAAACATTTTTATTTAAAAATCGTTCAAGTTCGTCATAGGCTTGTTTAGTAAAATAGTGTTTGTCTATCCAAATTTTTATGCCTTCTCCAGACAAATCTACGTTAAAATTATCAATTCCTTTTTCTAATAAATAATCACACAAAAAAGGCCACTCTTCTTCTTTAATCCCGCAATCTCTACTAAGTAAATTAGCATTAATATAAATGGGACAAACACTTTCATTTTTACTGTTACCCATATTAAAAACCCCTCATTTTTTTAAAAAATGTTATGTTTTTTAAAAAAAATATTATGCACTAGCCTTGCTCTGATAGGAACCTTTTTATTAGCAAAAACATTAAAATAAAACATTATGATTAGTATTAACGTAATAACTAAGCTAAATACACAAATAAGCTTTCTTTTTTTTATTAGCAAATATTAATCACCCCAATTACTTATAATAAACTGCAAGTTTAGTATGGATTGATTTTTTCTCTTTAATACAAAAACCACAGATCGCAAAATCTGTGGTTTTATAAATATTCTCGAAGAGCTTTTAAAGCTTTTTTTTCGATTCTAGAAACTTGCACTTGAGATATGCCTAATTTTTTAGCAATTTCTGCTTGGGTATGATCTTGAAAATATCTCATTATTAAAATATTTTTTTCCTTTTCTTCAAGACGAGAAATAAGTTGTCTTAAATTTAATTTATCGGTCCATAAGTTTGGATCATCATTTACATTATGTATGTGATCTTCAATACAAATAGGCTCTCTATCACTTTCATAAATTGGAGTTTGTAGAGACTGAGGTTGTTTAACAGCATCAAGTGCTGTTACAATATCTTCTCTTTGAACTCCTAAATATTCAGCAATTTCACCAATTGTTGGTTCCCGCAGCAAAGTTTTGGTTAGCTCTTCCTTTGCTTTTCTTGCTTTATTAGCTAATTCTTTTAAACTTCTGCTTACTTTTATGGGATTGTCATCTCTAAAAAATCTTCTAATTTCACCAATAATCATAGGAACAGCATAAGTAGAAAATTGCACATTATAATTTAAATCAAATTTTTCTACAGCTTTAAGCAACCCAATACACCCTATCTGAAACAAATCATCTATTTCATATCCAGTCTTTTTAAATCTTTGAACCAAACTCATAACTAATTTTAAGTTTCTTTGAATAATTTTTTCCTTAGCAGTTTGGTCACCTCGTTGACTGGCTCTTATAAGTTCAAAGATATCTTCTTCATCAGAAGATTGGGGGAAAACAAGTTCTGAAGATTTCCAGCTCATTATTAATCCCCTCACTCAATTTTCCACTAATCCCTTTTCTTCATTGTATCGGTCCAAAGATAAATACTTTACTAACTTGACTTTTGTTCCTTTATTAGGTTCAGAATAAACTTCCAATTCATCCATAAAAGATTCCATAAACACAAAACCCAATCCCATTCTTTCTGGATCTGTACTAAAAGAAGGTTTCCGAGCTTGCTCAATGTCTTTAATTCCTTTTCCCTTATCTTCAATAATGATTACAATTCTATCTTCATAAAGTTCTGAATAGATGTATATATATCCTTGCTTATCCCCATAACCATGAATTATACAATTTGAAATAGCTTCAGAAGTAGCAACCTTTATTTCTTCTAGTTCACTAAGCGTAAAATCTAGTTGGGATGCAAATGATGCTATTGCTACTCGAGATAAAGCTAGGTTTTCAGATTTGCTCAATACTACTAATTTCATCTCATTAATTTTTTCCATAACTATACCTCCCGTTATATCCCTTCTTCTTCTGGTTTAAAATCTTCATAAATTTTTACAATTTGTGTTATACCAGACATTTCAAGAATCTTTTTTATCTGAGGTTTGTTACAAATTATTGCCAATGACCCACCTAATTGTTGTATTTTCTTATATCTACCTAAAATCAATCCTATACCTGAACTATCAATAAAAGCTATATCTCTTAGATCAAAAAATAACTTACCTACTTTTTTATCTAGAAATTTATCAATATACTGGCGGACAGTCTCAATTGTATGCATGTCCAGTTCTCCTGAAAGCTTAATTATTAGGGCGTTTTTACTACTAACTGCTTTGCATTCTATCTTCAACATGTATACCTCCCACTTCTCATATTTCATAACTATATTTTCGTCATTAAAAAAAATAATCCTTCCTATTTTTTCCATAAGAAGGATTTTTATCATTTTAGTTATAGTTATATAATAAATTATTTAAAGGCAGATATTAAAAGCTGCTGGAAAATTTTAAAAAAGTTTGCCTTTTCAATATCTTCCAATGCCACTAGATCGACAGAGGCAATCTCTTTCCCATCTTTAATAGCAACTAGGCGTCCAATCTTAGTACCTTTTTGGATAGGAGCTGTGATTTTTTCCGGTTTTTCTGTTTTTATTGTAATTTCATCTTTTTGCGTTTTAGGAATTACTACCTGCAGTTCATCAGCAGTTATCAAAGCCAACTGATCTGTCATACCTTTTTCTACACTTATCTTTTCCACTATACTTCCTTTATCTACTATTTTTTGTGAAGTAAAATTAGCAAATCCATAGTTTAGCATCTGACTTATTTCAGCATTTCTTATTTTAGAAGAAGGAGCATTCATCACAACGGCAATAAGCCGCATGCCATCTTTAACAGCCGTTGCAGATAAACAAAAACCTGCCTTGCTGGTACTTCCTGTTTTTAAACCATCACACCCCTCATAAAACCTAACTAATTTGTTTGTATTAACTAACCAACTTTCTCCATTTCTAATATAGTATTCATAAAGTGACGTCCATTTAAGTATTTGTTTATGTTTAACCAGTTCTCTAGACATTTTAGCAATATCTTCAGCCGTTGTATAGTGCTCATCTGCATCCAAACCGGTACAATTTACAAAATTAGTATTTGACATTCCTAATTCTTTTGCTTTCTCATTCATCATTTTAACAAAATTATCATGACTTCCAGCAATGCGTTCCGCAAGGACATAAGCAGAATCATTAGCTGATGCTACAGCTACAGAAATAATCAAATCCTCTGCTGTCATTTTTTCTCCTGGTTCTAACCATATTTGGGATCCTCCCATTCTACAAGCTTCTGGAGAAGCAGTAAGTACCTCATCTAATTTTAATCTACCATCTTCTAGGGCTTCCATAATTAACAATAAAGTCATAATCTTAGTAACACTAGCAGGAGCTAGTTTTTCCTCTTTATTCTTTTCAAATAAGACCTGGCCACTAACGGCATCAATTAAAATCGCTGATTTTGATTGGGGCGCTAAATCCACGTCAGCTTTAGCTATTTTGGGAAAAGAAAACACAGTTAAAAATGTAAATATCAGAATAAAAGCTAGAATTTTAGTAAAATTTTTCATCAAAAATTTCAACCTCCTTTCTTTTTTTAGAATAACCCAGAAAACATTTTTAATGCGAAAACCCACCTTATATTAAGGTGGGTAGTTTTGGTTCTTTTAATAAATTTTAATTTTATAATTTTTATTTTACTGTTCCTAATATTATCGGCTGTTCTTGTACCGGCAAATCTGAAAACTGATATGCAGCCCCAAGAGTTAAAATGGCTTCCTGTTCTACTAAGGGATTATTAAAATACAAAGTTGCTAAAGATTCTCCTTTTAAAACTTTATCTCCAACTTTTTTCTTCAGTTCTATTCCTGCGAAAAGGTCAATTTTATCTCCCTTTTTCTGTCTTCCTGCACCTAATATGAGAGAAGTTTTCCCTACTAGTTCAGCATTTATTGATTTAATATAACCCTCAGAAGGAGAAATAAATTCTTTGCGGATTGCTGCTTGAGACAACATATCTAAATTATTTAAAACATTTAAATCTCCTTTTTGAGCATAAATTAATTGCCTGAATTTAGAGAAAGCTTTACCAGAATTGATAGAATCAACTAAAATTGTTCTAGCCTTGTTTCTATCAGATGTTACTCCGGCAAGAGATAAGATTTGTATTCCTAATTCTAAGCATAATTCGGTCAAATCTTTAGGCCCATTACCTTGTAATGTTTCTATAGCCTCTTTTACTTCTAAAGAATTACCTATTGTATACCCCAAGGGTTGATCCATATTGGAAATCACAGCAATAGTTTTTCGGTTAAGCATATTACCAATTTGCACCATCGTTTGAGCTAATTTTAATGCATCATCATAATTTTTCATAAAAGCACCAGATCCAACCTTCACATCTAAAACAATACAATCTGCACCCGAAGCAATTTTTTTACTCATAATACTACTTGCAATTAAAGGTATACTGTTTACAGTTGCTGTCACGTCTCTTAACGAATATAATTTTTTATCTGCGGGAACAATCTCATCGGATTGTCCCATAATAGCTATACCAATAGTATTTACATTTTCAATAAATTCTTGGCTGGTTAAATTCACATCAAAACCTGGAATTGCTTCTAATTTGTCTAGAGTCCCACCGGTATGCCCCAACCCTCTCCCGGACATTTTGGCCACCGGAATACCTATAGAGGCAATTAAAGGGGCTAAAACGATTGTTGTCTTGTCTCCAACTCCACCTGTGCTATGTTTATCAACTTTAACCCCTTTTATAGAACTAAGATCTATTGTTTTACCTGTTTTTACCATAGACATGGTTAAGTTGCTTGTTTCTTCTTCATTAAGGCCGCGAATAAAGGCAGCCATTAACCAAGCTGCCATTTGATAATCATCAATTTCGTTTTTAGTATAGCCTTCAATTAAAAAATCAATTTCTTCTTTTGATAAAGGAAAACCATCTCTTTTTTTGGCTATTAAATCATAAACTCTCACAAGTTACCACCTTCCACAATCACACCTTTAAGCAGCCTCGCTAATTTATCACTAACCAAATCACCAACAGCTATTACCTCATTATGATCCAAACCGCCTGTAATATGTCCTGCTGCCATATTGGTAATACAAGATATTCCTAAAACTTGTAAGTTATGTTGTCTGGCAACAATGACTTCCGGAACAGTAGACATACCTACTGCATCAGCTCCTAAACGCTCTAACATTCTTATTTCTGCAGGTGTTTCATAGCTTGGTCCTGGTAAGGCAGCATAAACTCCTTTTCTAAGAGTTATACCATTAGCAAGTCCAACTTTTTCACATAACTCAATCATTTCACTGCTATAAGCATGACTTAAATCCACAAATCTTGGTCCAAAAACTTCCTCTTTTATACCTATTAGCGGATTTGTACCCATAAGATTAATATGGTCAGTTATGACCATCAATTCTCCTGGTCTAAAATACCTATTCACGGCTCCTGCAGAATTAGTAATTATTATTTTTTTTACCCCCAAACCTGCCATCACGCGAATGGGAAAAGTAACTTCTTCCATTGAATAACCTTCATAATAATGAAACCTTCCTTGCATAGCAATGATGTTAATACCGGACAATTGTCCAATAACTAATCTTCCAGCATGGCCTCGAACAGTTGAAAGTGGAAAATGAGGAATATCAGAATATGGTATATATATTTTATCAACTATGCTCTCTGCAAAATTCCCTAATCCAGATCCCAAAATAACAGCTTGTTCTGGTACTAATGAAATCTTTTCTTTTATAAACTCTAAAGCTTCGTTAACCTTTTCTAACAATGGTATCCCTCACTTTTTACGTAATTAGGTAATTAAATTTAAAAAACTAGTCCCTGCGTTAACTCTATCAATCCCTAAATACTCACATACTGTTTGTCCTAGGTCTGCAAAAGTTTCTCTTATGCCTAAATTTATCCCGTTTCGCAATTTAGGACCATATACAAGCAAAGGCACATATTCCCTGGAATGATCAGTACTTTCAGTTCCCGGATCACAACCATGATCCGCTGTAATAATAAGCAGATCTTTTTCCTTTAATTTGGCCATTATCTGTGGAATTGCTGCATCAAATTTCATTAATGCCGAAGCATACCCCTGAATATCGTTTCTATGGCCATATAGCATATCAAAATCAACCAGATTAGTGAAAATAATGCTACTTTCTTGGATAGAATCTAAGACCTTTAAAGTATCCATTATTGCAGAATCATTATCATGAGATGGATAGGATTTAGAAATTCCCTGGCCAGCAAAAATATCCTCTATTTTCCCTATTGCAACTGTTGTTAACCCAGCATCATAGGCATTAGAAAGAAGGTTTGGTTTAGGTGGCTGCAAGGAAAAATCCTTCCTTTCATTAGTACGAACAAAATTCCCTATGGTCCCTTCAAAAGGCCTTGCAATTACCCTTCCAACTGCATGTTCTCCCCGCATAATTTGGCGGGCCTTTTCACAATAGTCATACAACTTCTCCAAAGGAACTACATCTTTATGAGCTGCTATTTGTAAAACGCTATCTGCAGAAGTATATATTATTGGCTTTCCGGTTTTTAAATGTTTGGGGCCTAATTCTTCAATTATTGCCGTTCCTGAAGCAGCTTTATTGCCAAGAATTTCAACTCCAAATGCAGTTTCTAATTTGTTAATAATTTCTTTTGGAAATCCTTCTGGGTAAATGGGAAAAGGATGATCAAGTATAATACCTGCAATTTCCCAATGCCCTGTTGTAGTATCTTTTCCTGGAGATTTCTCTGCCATCTTAGCAAAAGAAGCCTTGGGATATTCTTGAGCGGGAATATTGGGTAGATATGTAATATTTCCGATCCCCAAACTTTGAAGATTAGGAATAAAAAAATTATCTGCTTTTTCTGCAATCGTTTTTAAAGTATTGCTTCCCTCATCACCATATTTATAAGCATCCGGCAATGCTCCAACTCCTACACTATCCATCACTAGAATAATTACTCTTTTAACCATAAATGTTTCCCCCTCAATTCAAGCTCTGGGATGGGTTTTTTGATAAACTTCTGTAATTCTATTTTTTGTGATATGGGTATAAATTTGGGTTGTGGATATGTCTGCATGACCTAACATTTCCTGAACAAACCTAAGATCAGCGCCGTTTTCTAAAAGATGAGTTGCAAAAGAATGTCTAAGGGTATGAGGAGTTATTTCTTTTTCAATTTGGGCTTTATTAGCATATTTTTTTATTATTTTCCAAAATCCTTGACGAGTTAAAGAATTTCCATGGTGGTTAACAAACAAGACATCAATATTTTGTTTTTTTACTAATTTAGTTCTTCCATTATCTAAATAATTTCTTATACAATCTATAGCAACTTTCCCTAGTGGGACTATTCTTTCCTTTGAACCTTTTCCAAAGCAACGAATAAAACCAGTTTCTAGATTTACATCGGCAATCTTTATTCGAATTAGTTCAGACACTCTAACCCCTGTTGCATACAAAACCTCTAACATTGCCTTATCTCTTAGTCCTGCTGGAGTGTTCAAATCAGGAGCGTTAAGCAACCGTTCTACTTCTGAAATTGTAAGTACTTGGGGCAATTTTCTCTTTAATTTGGGAGATTCAAGATTTGCAGTTGGGTTATCCTGCAAGAGATTTTCTTGAACCAGAAAGGAAAAAAAAGCTTTAAGGGCAGCTAAATTTCTGGAAATTGTAGCTGTAGCTTTTCCATTTTGTTGTAGATAATATAAAAAAGAAAGTATATCCTTTTTTGTAACTGCATGAACTGATTTTATTTTCATTGTTTGTAAATATTCAGAAAACTGCCTTAAATCACGGCTATAGGATTCAATTGTATTTTCGGCTAATCCTCTTTCTACATTCAGATAATTGCAAAAATCAGTAAGTAATGCTTGCATCTGTTTTACTCCTTTACTCTAAATGTTTTCAAAAAACGGCATTTATATGGATTATTTTTCCGTTGTTACATTTCAATTTATTCAACAAAAGTTAGGGAATTCCTGCCACTTTAGCTAATTAAAGCCAGATATCATTTAAATTAAAACAAAATCGCTCGTTAAACTTATTATATTAACTTTATCTTCTAAGTATTTATTCACAAATCTACCCTTAAAACCCAGTATTTATTATTCCCTCTGGAATTTTTAAGATACATGGGGAATTAAAACCATATTTACAACAAAAGCTGTATCCCCTAATGGAATACAGCTTTTTAAAATAAATTGGAATTAACTTAACATTAATCCAGACAGCAGTCTTATAAATACTGGTGTAATATATGCTTCGACTAAACTAGCCGCAATGAGAACAGCACCCATAATTGAGAAAAAAAATGTATAACTCCAAAATTGAGGTGCCATTTTAACCGAACCTTTTTTAAAAATTTTATTTCTAATTAACTGTAGTGAAAATGACAATCCTGTTACACAAATTATTACAATTGTTGGGATAGATATCAGGTTATGGGGTAAAACTGCTAAAATAGAAAATAATATACCTTTCCAAGCCATCTCATAAACTAAAAAGCCTACAGTAAAACCTAAAACAAATCCCCGAGTAAAAGTTATAACTAAAATTACTGGTATTCCAATAACGGTTAAACCAAGTCCCCATACTAATAAGGTAATTTTTAGGTTATTAAAAATAGCTTGTCTGGCCACCTCATGTCCAGGTAAACTTTGATCTCTTGAAATTTCATTAAAAAATATCCGTAAATATTGAATTAATTCTGATTTTTGTTGTTCATTCAAAGCTTTTACTGCTAATGCCCCGAAAATAACTCCTACAATAAATAAAATAACTATAAAAAAATATACTCCAATGTTATCTCTAAGATGATTGGCTAGTCCATACTTCAGTCTTGATAGCATTAGCCATACCCCTCCCTCTCCATACAATTGCTAATTAGTATGCAGAGGTTGGTAAAAATAGACTATTTTTTAATTAAATAATTAATTTTCCATACTTACCTCCCCCACCAGGTTTTAACTCCATCCTGCCTTTTCGGGCTAAATCAATATTCCGGGCTATTTTTTCTCCCACAACCTGCGCAATTTCTTCATAAGAAGCTAGATGCAATACCTTCATTTCACTACCAAAAGCCGTTATTAATTTATTTAAAGTTTGTTTGCCTACTTTAGGAATAAATTCCAAAGGTATCTGATATAAATAAGGTGGTCTAAAATCAGGATGATGTGGTTGACGATTATTTGATATTTCTATTATTCGGTCAAATACACCTTTTACAATCCGATTTGATTTACATTTAGGACAGATATCTAAATTATATATTTTATAATTATATATTTTATTTAGAAAATAACCACAATTACGACAGAATGTTCTATGGTATCTACCTAATTTAGGATTTAATCCAAAATTTGCTATTATCTTTCTTCCCTGTTCATTTTTTAAGGCTAGAATTACTTCTTTAAAATCTGCTTTTTCAAGCCTCATAATATTATATTCTCTACCAATTTTGGCAAGAGAATGGGCATCAGAGTTACTTAGAAATGAAAAATTAGCTAACTCAGCCACCCTATCAGCTAGTTCCGTGTCAGCACTTAAGCCCAATTCAACTGCAATAATTGTATTTAGAGCTTTAGTTGAAAAAACTTTCTCCAAACTATCTGTACATTTTCCATAAAGACCTTTGTGTGGAGTAAAGATATGAGCTGGAATCAAAATAGCACCGCAAGAATTAGCTATTTCCCAAAGTTTTTGAGCATTTAACTTACATCTTTGGGTGCTATAATTAATGTTTTTTACAAAAGGCTTAATTTTATTAGCAAATTTATTAATTATTTTTTTATAAGGAAAATAGACGAGTAAATGAGCAGAACCGCCATTCGCTTCTACTATTTCTAGCTCACAGCCTAATAAAATTGTCAGTTTGTCCCTATAACACAATCCTCCACCTGACAACTCGTAAAGTTCACCATTTGCAATTAGTTTTTCCAAATCCTCCAAAACTTTTGGAGATAATGCATCAACTATACCAACAATGTTAATTCCTTTGCGTTCCAAACATTCTAAGGCAATATTTTCTAGAGTCAGATTTTTTGAGGCAGCCATTTTTACCGTTGTACCATCTTCAGTTTGGCCAACATGTACATGTAAATCAACAAAATAATCCTCCAAACATATTTACCTCCCAGCTTATTCAGCAAATTGAAGTTGTTGCAATATTAAAAAACTAATTAAAGTTTTACTATCTAGCGGCTTTTTTTGTTTTAAAATCTCTTTTATTTGATCAAGATCATATTCCACAACTTCTAAAAATTCTTCACGATCCGGACAAGTTACACTTTTCTTTAATCCGGTTGCCAAATATAAATAAAGAATTTCACTACCGTATCCAACACTAGTATAGTACTTAGTTAACAATTTAAAATTTTCAGCTACATAACCCGTCTCTTCTTCCAATTCTCTTTTTGCACATTCTAAGGGATCTTCATTAGCTTCGATTTTTCCAGCAGGCACCTCCAATAACTCCTCTTTTACAGAATACCTGTACTGTCTAACCAATACCACTTTCTTCTCCGGAGTAATAGCTAAAACTGCAGCCGCCCCTGGATGTTCTATTACCTCTCGGAATGATGTTTTTCCATTTGGTAATCTTACTTCATCAACCTTTAAATTAACAATTTTACCTTGATAAATTAACTTAGAATTAATAGTCTTCTCTTCAAAAGAAAAATTTGCCAAGATAACATCCCCCTTAAATAACATCTTCCAACAACGGTATATTATTGGTAATTTTAGCATAATCTAATAACAAAAAACATGAAGGAGAGGAAAAATAATGAAAATGTACTTTATCGGAACAAATTTTTTATTTTTTAGGGGAAAGATTAAAGAATTACAAAGTGAATTAAAAAATTTTTCATCTAAATATTCAACCATACAGGAACTATTTAAAGCCCATTTAAATTGAAAACACCACAAACCAATTAAGTTAGTTGCAAGCAAGAACAATAATCAATTTTGCACAGTTGACTAAGTTCTCAATGCTTATATATTCTTTATCAGTATGGTCATTACAAATTCCCACTCCAAGATTTACAGCCTCAATTCCATGAAGATTAAAAACATTAGTATCGCTTCCTCCACCCCTAGCAGCAAGAACAGGATTTAATTTGCACTTCTCTGCTGCTTTTATTGCTAGATTTACTGCTTTAGAGTTAATATCCAGATTATAATCTTCAAAACCAGTTTCCGTTTTAAAAATTATGTTTGCTCCTTCTTCTGCAGCAGTTATTTCAAAACTGTTCTTAAAAAACTCTACAAGATTATTAAGTTTATCTTTATTCATACTTCTTATCTCGCCATATATTCGAACCTCATCAGGAACGATATTTGTTGCTTTCCCACCATTAATTATACCTATATTACTTGTTGTTTCTTCATCAATTCTCCCTATTTTTAGCTGGGATAATGCTTTGGATGCTACCGCAATTGCATTTATCCCGTCCTCCGGATTAACTCCTGCATGGGCTGCTTTTCCTTTAACAGTTATAGATAGGTCTACCTGTGCAGGTGATCTGGTAATAATTGTTCCTGGTGGTCCTCCGCTATCTAAAACAAAAGCTATTTTGGAGCTAAGCTTGCCATAATCTAAGTATTTTGCCCCTAGTAAGCCAATTTCCTCAGCAACAGAAAAAACAACTTCCAAATCAGGATGGCTAAGATTATTTTCTTTAATACATTCCATTGCCTCCAAGAATGCTGCAATTCCAGCTTTATCATCAGCCCCAAGAATAGTTGTTCCGTCAGTTTTAATAATACCACTTTCTATAACTGTTTTAATTCCCTCTGTCGGTTGTACAGTATCCATATGAGCACTAAAAAGAAGAGGTTCTTTTTTATTATTACCTTTCTTTTTACCAATAACATTTCCTGTTTCTCCATTAATATTTTTGCCTGCTTCATCAATGTATACTTCAAAACCTAAAGAACTTAACTTTTTAACTAAGTAATCTGCTAACTTTTTTTCCTTCAGAGAAGGGCTGTTAATGTTTACCAGTTCAAGAAAAGTATTTATTAATCTATTGACATCAATCATATTAAATAACCTCCCTACTTTCATTTATTTAGTATATAAAAATAAACCTGATTAAATACACAAAAGAAGCGTTCTCACGCTTCTTTTGCCAGTTCTATACCCTTATACAAAGCATTGATATTTAATTCATATTGTTTATCAGTAAAATTTGGAAAAACCTTATCTAGTGAATTAATTACCGTATTAATATTAACAGCTTGGGTTGCTTTAAGCAATGTCCCTAAAGTAACCATATTTGCTACTCTGGTATTGCCAAGTTCAGAGGCAATATGATTAGCATCAATATTAAATACCTTTATATCTTTCCTTTTGGGTTTTTTAGATATTAGAGAACTATTTAACACCAGCACCCCATCTTTTTTCAACATTGGTTCGAATTTATTCAAAGATGGTTCGTTCATGGCAAGCAATGCAGAAGGTTCTGTAACTACAGGCGAACCAACAAGATTATCCGACACAATAACTGTACAGTTAGCAGTTCCTCCCCTCATTTCAGGACCATAAGCAGGCATCCAAGCAACATTTTTATTTTCCATCATTCCTGCATAAGCAAGAAGCTGCCCAATAACCATTATACCTTGCCCTCCAAAACCAGCAAATATCATTTCGTGTAACAACTTTATTCCACTCCTT
>DUMD01000184.1 GCA_012840065.1 Clostridia bacterium | reverse complement strand
TAAACAGAATATCTTAAATGCAGTGATAGGGAAGCAGGTAAATAAGAACTTCAGAGAGAAAGTACCGTGGGCTGAAAGTACTTTCAGGATTCTGTTTACACTGTACCCCCCTGGAGCAGCGGTCTGAACTAAGAAGTAAGACTTAGCCGGTTTAAAAGCCGTTATTAATTTAGAGTGAACAGCTTGATTTTAGCTGTTAACTAGGGTGGAACCGCGGGTTAAAATCCCGTCCCTGCAGGGACGGGATTTTTTGTATATAAGATGTTTCTTTTTAAGCCTAAGGATGAAAGGGTGATCAAAGTGTTTTACCGGGAGGCACTTAGAAAGGCTGCAAAACAAATGCGGGCTATGGGTGAGAAAGAAAAATCAGCTAAGCAGCAGTTAGCACTAATTAGCTATCGAGAAAGATTAATTCAGATTGCTCAATCAATTGCCAAGGAAGAGAGTAATCTAAATAGCGCTTTGGAAGCTGCTGTTATAGTTGGTTCAATTGCTCGGGGGAATTATAATCTAAAAAGTGATTTGGACTTGTATTTAATTTATGCATCCAATCAACCTTTGACTCTAGAAGAAAGAAATGTTGATCATGTAGAAGTGGAATTGTTTAAGGTAGGGTATAAAACATTAGCTGAGGAATTGCAGACTGGACAAAAGGCTATGTTTTTACTTAAAGATGGTTTGTTAGTATATGAGAATGAAAAAAAATTGGGTTCCGCCATAATTGAGCAGGCTAAAACTATATATGAAACTGGTGTGGAAAAATGGGATGAAGTAACAATTGAGCAAAAAAAGAAAGAATTTATAATGGTGCGTCAAAAGGTTAGAAAATTAATGGAAAAAGCAGAAGATGGGGTGGCCCCTATGCTTATTTTAAGCAGGTATACCCTCTTGGCAATAGAAGTTTTTTATAATCTACGGGGGTTATGGCAACCTAATGATAAGGACGTTTATGATGATTTAAAAGAGAGATCACCTGAATTTGCCGATACTTTGCAAAATTGCCTTCAACAGTGGCTGCCGAGAGACAGATTTAATTATTGGCTGAGATTAACCAATTATGCTTTTGAACCTGTAGGTGGGTTACCAAATGATGATGAGCTAAAAATAAAAGATTAATTAGAATGGGGGATGGAGAAAAATGGAGAAATTAATTAAAATAAAATTGCCGGATGGTTCAGAAAGAAGTTATCAAGCTCCGGTAACAAGCTATGATGTTGCATCAGATATTAGCAAGGGGTTAGCTAAAAAAGCTTTATTAGCAGAAGTAAATGGTAAGTTGGTAGATTTAAATCAGCCTATTTTAGAAGACGGTACTCTGCAAATTATAACTGTAGATGACCCTCGGGCTTTAGAAGTGTTAAGACATAGTACAGCCCATATTATGGCTCAAGCAGTAAAACGGTTGTATCCAGAAGCAAAATTAGCTATAGGCCCGGCTATAGATAATGGTTTCTATTATGATTTTGATGTGGAAAAACCTTTTAGCCCTGCGGAGCTTGAAAAGATAACTGCCGAGATGGAAAAAATTGTAGAAGAAGATTATCCTTTTGAACGAATTGAAATCAGCAGAGAAGATGCGATTAAATTCTTTGAGGAAAAGGGAGAACAGTATAAAGTTGAATTGATTAAAGACTTACCTGTTGATGCTCCTATTACTCTTTATAAACAAGGTGACTTTGTAGATCTTTGCTTAGGCCCTCATATCCCTTCTACTAAATTAGTTAAGGCTTTCAAACTGATGAGTGTTGCTGGGGCTTACTGGCGGGGAAGCGAGAAAAACAAAATGCTGCAGAGAATTTACGGAACTTCCTTCTTTAAAAAGAAGGATTTGGATGAATATCTGTACAGATTGGAAGAAGCAGTAAAAAGAGATCATCGGAAACTAGGTAAGGAATTAGATTTATTCAGTATTCAAGAAGAAGGACCAGGTTTCCCCTTCTTTCATCCTAAGGGAATGGTAATTAGAAATGAATTAGAAGCTTTTTGGCGGAAAGAACATATAAAACGGGGTTACCAAGAAATTAAAACTCCTATTATTCTCAGTGAGGAACTTTGGCGTCAGTCCGGTCACTGGGATCATTATAAAGAAAATATGTATTTTACTAAGATTGATGATCAGGATTATGCCATAAAACCAATGAATTGTCCTGGTAGTATC
>DUMD01000183.1 GCA_012840065.1 Clostridia bacterium | reverse complement strand
GCATCGGCGGACAAGGCATTTGCGGATAATGCGGCCAGTGTTCCATACCCATTTCAGGCATATAGGCTTCCGGCCCAGGCTGGTACATTTCATATTCCATGGGCGCCATGTAATCCATCTCCGGAGAATAGGCTTCCATATATTCATAAGGAGGGCACATTTCTCCCATGGCCGGATTACAAGGATAATTCTTATACATTAATAATATCCCCCTTTCTGATTCTCACCTAGTAAAAGTTTATTCTGGTTAAAATCTAAATGTTACAAAGGCATTCTGTTTTTAGGTTAAACTTTTAATCTCCCTGGATTGTATTATCTTAAAAGTTCCCCTTTAATCAGCCTGATAAAAAAAACAACCCGGCTAAGATCAAGCCGGGTTGCTGTCAAATGCTAAGGTTAGCATCTGCTCCCAAGATTAAAATTTTTTCTTCCCCCTTATTCCCCTTAACTATACAGTTGGGACCAATAAGGCTATCCTTAATGACCCCCTCCACTCCGGAAAGCCGGGAACCCTCTAAAATGATAGTGTTCCTAAGCTTACAGTTATCTAGCTTAACCCTTTTCCCAATAACCACATTTGGCCCTAGCCGGCAATTTTCAACCAGGCTATCCTCTTGAATTAATACCGGTCCCTCTAAAATACAATGGTTTAACCTGCAGCCTTTGGCTGCAACCACAATTCCCGAAATCAGGCAGTTGTCTGAAATTTTTCCTTCAACCTTGTCTGGCAACTGGGATAAATATTGCTTGTTAGCCTGGAGGAGACCGGCAACGCTCCCCACATCATACCAGTAATTAGCTGTAAAATAACCCTTCACAAAATAGCCGTTTTTTATTTGCCCGGCAACGGCATCGGTCAATTCCAGTTCTCCCCTGGAAGAAGGCTGAAGCCGATCAATTTCCTGAAAAATCCTAGGGGTAAAAGCGTAGAGCCCGGCCACGGCCCAATGGCTTTCAGGTTTCTTGGGTTTTTCAACCAATTTGACAATCCTGTTTCCTGCGAGACTGGCTACTCCAAAATTAGTTGGATTTTCTACTTTAGCCAGCATAAGCTGGCTTTCCGCCCCAGAAGCTAAATAGGCATCAATAAACTGTTTAAAATCACTGCCAAAGAAATTGTCTCCCAAAATAACTAAAAAATGAGGTAAATGCTGCACATAATCCTTGCCAACCAAGAGGGCATGGGCCAGGCCCAGGGGTTTTTCCTGAATTAAATAGGTAAGCTTAAAACCAAAGCTTTTTCCGTCCCCCAACAGTTGAAAAAATCTTTCCTTATTCTGGCCTACAACCAGGCCTATTTCCCTTATTCCTGCTGCCGCCAACTTCTCCAAATTATGCACAATTAGCGGTTTTTCCCCAATGGGGACCAGGGCTTTCGGTAGAAGGTGGGTAAGGGGATAAAGCCTGCTTCCCCTGCCGGCACAGAGAATCAATGCCCGCAAAATCTCACCCCATTCTTTCTCCCCATCCCTAAATATTTAATCCCATACTCTCCCATGACCTCCGGTTCTAAGATATTTCTTCCGTCAACTATCAAAGGATCAGCCATCAAGTTTTTAAGTTTATTCCAGGGTAAATTTTTAAATTCCGGCCAGTCGGTAGCAATCACAGCAGCCTTTGCTCCTTCAAGGGCAGCCGGAATGTTCTCGCTCATGACTACTTTTTCTAAATATTCCTCCGGCAAAACTTTCACCGCCGGGTCATAGGCCCAGACCTTCAGGTTCAAAACAGAAAAATACTCGATCAGTTTCAAAGCCGGTGCCGAACGGATATCATCAGTATTAGGCTTAAAAGCAAGCCCCAGAAGAGCTAGCTTAGAACCCTCAAGTGGTTTGCGAATTTCTCTTTTTACTTTATTGACTAAAAATTCTGGTTGGTTTTCATTAACGGATTGCACAGCTGTCAAAAGCTCTGCCGGGTAATTGTGTCGGCGGCAAATTCCGATTAACCCTGTTAGATCCTTAGGCAAACAGGAACCGCCAAAACCAATTCCGGGCTGTAAATAATTAAGCCCTATTCTCTTATCCAAGCCCATCCCCCTTAAAACCGGTTTAACATCAATGTCCAGCAGATCGCAGAGATTGGCCAGTTCATTGGCAAATGATATTCTTAAAGCTAAAAAGCTATTGGCTGCATATTTGATCATTTCCGCGCTGGTGGGATCAGTCACAATCAGGGGGCAATCAAAACCGGCATAAAGCTGTTTTAAAGCCTCCTCCACCCGCTTTTCCCTGCAGCCGATAACAATTCTGTCCGGCTGGAAAAAGTCGGTCACAGCTGAACCCTCCCGGAGAAATTCAGGGTTATTGCCAATAAAAACGGGCCCTTTTTCCCTATGGTCAGCAGCAAAAATTTCTGCTATTTTCGCCGTAGTGCCCACGGGAACCGTGCTCTTAATGACGATAATTTTATCTTTTAAATCTAATTCCCTTAATTCCTTGATCACCAGGAAAAGCGCACTTAAATCCACTTCTCCCCGAACATTTAAAGGCGTACCCACACAAATCATGATTAGCTCACTCTGTTTAACTGCTGCTTCTAACGAATAATAAAACTGCAGCCTTCCCGTATTCAAACCGGTTCGCACCAGGCTTTCCAATCCCGGTTCATAGAAGGGAAGATCACATTTATTCAAAGTATCAATTCTATATCTATCCTTATCAATGCAAGTGACTTGATGCCCCATACTGGCCAGGGCAGCCGCTGTCGTCAAGCCGACATAACCTGCTCCAATTACACATAGCTGCATTTTTTCAACCCCAAACCCAAACAAACTGTTCGACATGCTACATTATATGTTGGGCCGGCGGTTTAGGGGAATTTTTTCTTCTTCCCCAAACAAAAAAAACTCCCCAAAGAGGAGTTCCAGAAAAAATCTAATAAAATTTTATCATCCTTCTAGGAATCTTGCCTGCTAAAATCAGTTTACCATCGGACTTTGGCCAGCCTTCCCCATATTCTGCCGTAACCGTAATCACGTTTAAATCTTCTAATGGATAAGGAATTTGTCCAAGCTGATTAAGAGCCAGCTGTCCGAAGGTTTCGCCACAACCTACAGCATTAATCCCCAAGACCCCAATGGGTAGGGAATAGGTTATTGTTCCATCCCTTTCAACCCTGTTTAACCAGCAGCGGTAAAATAGATAGCCGGGAGCTACTGCCGGGTCCAGGGGAATTAAGTTCCTAACCACTGTACTCACTTTTAGTACTCCGTCTTCAAGTTCCAAAACTGAATGGCCCTTCGCTTTTTGTTCAGCATTATAGCGGAACTGGACACACATTTCCTCTAAGAAACAGCAAATTGGGTAAAAATGGTCACTCATTGGCGGTTTAGGATAGAAATAATTGTTCATTTTAGCACCCTCTCTCTAGGCTTCACAATCCTTTAGGGAAAGCTTTCCAAACAATGGTTTTTGGTGCTTCTTTTTGCCTTTTTTCAACATCCGGGGCTCCTTCTGCTTTTCTTTCAATTTCCGGAGCTGTTTTCATCACTTCCCTTGGCAATTCTACCTCCCCTTCCCTTGCCTCCAAGGCAGCAGGTAGCTTTATTTTTTTAGTTTCTTGGGCCAAACCCCCTTCTCTTCCTTCCGGAATTAGCTCCGGTTTTTTGATTTCCGGGGTCCCTTCCACTTTTTCAGCCCGGCTGCTTAAGACCAATTCTTCCTCGTCTTTCGTCACTTTTTTCCCGCTTGCCTTTTCCGCCGTTTCTATTAACTCAGCCCTTTTATTTACCAAATCCTCAATAGCCGATGCCATCTGTGCCGTTTTTTCTACCTTTTTTTGCAGTTCCATTAAATCAATTTTGGAAACGGTGGAAACCGGGTATTTAACCTCCCTGTTTAACCTGGGGGGCCAGTTTACTTTCAATTCCTCTTCACTATCCGTTATTGTTTCCTCACTCCTAACTAGCCAGGATAAAAACTGTTTTTCCCTCAATTTTTCTTCCGGATCTTTAACCCTCCCCCAATTATCCTTTGCCAGGTCAAATTTTCTTTTCTGATTGTCCATGGCCGCACCTCCCTTATTCAGGTCGTCTCCCAAACGGTGGCGATAATAATCTACCAAAAGCTCTCTGTAATCATAATTCCTTTGGAATAAATCTACTGTAGCCTCTAACTCCGACAGATTGTCAATTCCCCTTTCATAATGGTCTTGAGCTAAACTAATAAACCTCCCGGGATAAAAAAGATAAGCTAAAATTAACATAATGTCCTGGGGAGACAAATTATCCAATCTGCTATAGCTTTCTAAAAAGGTAATTCCCCATCTCCAGCCTGCCGTTAAAAAATATTTCAGGACTTCTGCCAAGCCCTCCGCCTTAGAAATCCCGCCGCTGTTTTCTAAAAGCTGAATCCACAGGTCCCCCCACTCCGTTTTAACCAGGTTTTCAGGAACAAGCCTCAGGTAATAACATTTGTCTTCCTTTTTTCTTCCCCTTAAAGCCGCTGCTTTCTCTAAAAATTCCAGGGCAGAAAAACAGTCAGTCAAATACTGTTGTCCAAATTGAAGATAAATCCGATCAAAAGGGTCTACCTCCGCAGTATTGGCTGCTAAATCCAAATAATAATCCAACCTTTCCCTTCCCCACTTAAACCGGGCCAGTTCGGCAGAGATTATGATTTGTTTTTCTCCTGCCCCCCTCTTTCCGGCGATATTATAATACAAAGCTAACAATGAGGCCAGCTCATGAACATCCTGATAATCGACTTTTCGACCCGGAATAAAAGGAGTCAAATAAAACAGGTGACCCCTATGGGTAAAATAGGGTTTTCCTTCCAAGGTAAAACTGATAGCGGGGTAGTTGTAAAAACCATTTTCGGCTAGGGCTTTTTGCTCTAAAAAAAAAGACATAAATTCCCCGGATCTTTCCTTAAATAAAAAAGCCAATTTAGGTCCTTCCCTGGTGTTTAATTTAGCCCTCATCCCCTGAGCATCATAATTTAAGATTTTTAAACCATAAAAGCGCTCGATTTGGGGAATTAAGGAAGACCAAAACGAAACCTCTTTCAATCCGCCTTTCTCTCCCCCTTTTTTTTCCATCTCCAACTCCCCCGTTCAATCCGGTTCCCTTCCAGCTTCTTTGGCTGTCTATATAATCATCTATATAAATAGATATGCCTCTAGGGGCTGGATTTATAACAAAATCTTTCACCTTCGGCGTTTAAAACGGTCATCATCAATGGCAATGGTAACAAAAATTAAAATTAGTAGAACTAAAATCAACACAGCTACGGTGGTAGGAACAACCAGAGCATAGACAAAACAAAGAAGAGTCAGCCCTAAAATGAAAAAACCTAGAAATTTTTTAATAAAATCGAAGATAAACACTTCTCTCCCCCCTCTTTCCTCAGCTAAAACCTACTATAATATATGCTTTTTAAACTGGTTGAGTTACTCAGCAGAAAAATGTTAGCATATAAAAAGGGGACAGGTCGCTTGTCCCAGCCCCAGAACTTATAAATTTAAGGAGGAGTGAGATAATTGAAATTCAAACATCTTACTT
>DUMD01000182.1 GCA_012840065.1 Clostridia bacterium | reverse complement strand
GGTTGGCCATTACTGGCTTAGGGCACCGGAAATTGCACCTAAGAAAGAAATTAGCCGGGAGATTGAAGGAACTATCCTTAGAATCAAAGATTTTACCAAGCAGGTTCATTTGGGTACCATTCGGGGACAGAAGGGATCCCTTTTTCGAAAGGTCTTGGTAATTGGAATCGGTGGTTCCAGCTTGGGTCCCCGCTTTGTTTCCGATGCTCTAAGAAGAAAGGGGGATCCTTGTACCCTTTATTTTATTGATAATACTGATCCTGACGGAATGGATCGGGTATTTGCCGAGCTGGAGGAGGACTTGGATGCAACTTTGGTGCTGGTGATTTCCAAAAGCGGCGGGACGATTGAGACTAGAAACGGGATGGAAGAGGTGCGCTATTTATACAGGCTGAAAGGACTGGATTTTAGACGGTATGCAATTAGTATTACCCAGAAGGGAAGTACCTTAGATAAAATTGCCGGGAAAGAAGGCTGGCTCAATTCCTTTCCTATTTGGGACTGGGTTGGAGGCCGTACATCTGTTTTTTCTCCTGTTGGACTTTTACCCCTGTCACTGCAGGGAATTGAGATTGATGAACTTTTGGCAGGGGCTAGAAAATGTGATCGGTTGACCCGTGGGAGGGAAACCAAGCAGAATCCTGCAGCCCTTCTTGCTTTAATGTGGTATGTCCTCACCAGGGGTAAGGGAGGACAGCAGATGGTTGTTCTTCCCTATAAAGATCGACTGGAATTATTTCCTAAATACCTGCAGCAGCTGGTTATGGAATCCCTGGGAAAGGAAATTGATTTAGACGGAAACTTTGTCCAGCAGGGGATTACGGTATTTGGTAATAAAGGATCAACTGATCAGCATTCTTATCTTCAGCAATTATTGGAGGGTCCGGATAATTTTTTTGTTACTTTTATTGAAGTCTTAAAGGATCGGGAGGGAAAATCCATAAAAATTGCTGAAGAAAGTACCAGCGGTGATTATCTTCATGCCTTTCTCTTAGGGACAAGAAAGGCCTTGGCCCAGAAAGGGAGGAGCTCTATTACCCTGACCATTCGAGAAATTAATGCCAGAACAATTGGGGCTTTAATTGCTTTGTTTGAGCGTACGGTTAGTATTTATGCTCTCCTGGTAAACATCAATGCCTACCATCAGCCGGCGGTAGAGTTGGGTAAAAAAGGTGCGGGAGAAGTGATTAGGCTGAAAAACCGGGTGGTGGATTTTCTTAAGGCTAACCCGGGGAAAGCGTATTCCATTGTAACTATTGCTGAGAAAATTGGAGAAAAGGATGTTGTTGATTGGGAAATGCTGTATAAAATTCTCCAGCACTTGGCTGCTAATCCCGATCATGGGATTGAACGGGTGAAGGAAAAAGGAAAGACAAGTCTTAGCCCTGATTTGGAACCGGTATACCTTTGGCGACCGCCGAAACCGGTTCTCAAGTATAAACTAAGGGATTATCCAGCAGCAAAATTAAAACCACTGGTTAACTATCAGTTTGATAAAAAATCAGAAAGAGGATAGAAGGAGATGGTTCTGTGGATTTGGAAAGGGAGGTACAAAAGAAATTCAAATTATGGATGGAAAATGACTATTTTGATGTTGAAACCAGGCAGGAGTTATTGAAAATTAGTGATCCCCAAGAAATTGAGGATCGTTTTTATACAGATTTAAAGTTTGGTACCGGAGGAATGAGAGGGGTTTTGGGGGCCGGAACAAATAGAATGAATCGTTATCTTATTCGCAAGGTCAGCCAGGCATTGGCGGATACCATCCGGGAGGAGGGACAGGAAGCCTGCGATCGGGGGGTGGTTATTTCCTTTGACTCCCGCCGCTTTTCAGCGGAGTTTGCCTTGGAAACCGCTCTGGTTTTGGGCGCAAATGGGATTAAGGCTTATCTTTTTGATGATTTAAGGCCAACCCCGGAACTTTCCTTTGCGGTTCGCTATTTAAATGCAATTGCCGGTGTTAATATTACTGCCAGTCATAATCCAAAGGAATATAATGGCTTTAAGGTTTACTGGGAGGACGGGGGACAGCTTTCTCCCAAACAAGCTGACCAAATTGCTGCCAAAATGGCTAAAGAAGAGAGCTGGGAAATAAATCTTTTGGATAAAAACCAGGCCTTGGAAAGTGGAATGCTGCAAATGATAGGCCAGGAAATTGATAGGGCCTACGAAGCAGAAGTTAAAAAGACCCTTTTTAATGTTGAACTTTCCCAGACGGCAGGAAAGGAGCTGAAAATTGTTTATACTCCCCTCCATGGAACGGGGGGAGGACCTGTTCAAAGGGTTTTGCGGGAATTGGGATTTACTTCCCTCTGGATTGTACCGGAGCAGGAAATGCCGGATCCGGAATTTCCCACTGTAATAACTCCTAATCCGGAGGATCCTTCAGCCTTTACTCTGGCTTTACAGACTGCTAAAAAGCTGGAGGCTGATTTGGTTTTGGCTACCGATCCAGATGGGGACCGGCTAGGAGCTTATGCTAAGGATCGCCGGGGAAATTATCATCGCTTTAGCGGCAATCAAATCGGTGTGATCTTGGAATACTATATTCTATCTCAAAGGAAGAGACTGGGAAAGCTTCCAGAGAGGGGAGTTTTGGTAAAAACAGTTGCTTCCACTGATTTGGGCGATATTATTGCAGCGGATTTCGGGGTTAAAACCATTAATGTATTGGTGGGCTTTAAGTATATAGGAGAAAAAATTAAAGAGATGGAAAGAGAGGGCTGGGGGACCTATCTTTTTGGCTTTGAAGAAAGCCATGGTTATCTTGCGGGAACCTATGCCAGGGATAAGGATGGGATCCAAGCTTCTGCCCTCCTGGCTGAGGCAGCCTTGTATTATCTGCAGAAAGAAGGAAAAACCTTGCCGGAGGTTTTGGAGGGAATCTTTCACCGTTATGGGACTTATCTTGATGAACAGATAGCCATATTATTGGCCGGAAAGGAAGGAAAGGAACGGATTTCTGCTGTGATTGATAGGCTACGTCGGAAAAAACCTTCTTTTTTGGGTGGAATAGAACTTGAGCGAATAGAAGATTTTCAAACCGGTCTTAGATGGAAGATTAGGGATAAGAAGGAGGAAAAAACTGGTCTTCCTCAGGAAAATGCCCTGCGGTTTTCTTTTAGGGGTGGGGGGTTCGTAATGGTCAGGCCTTCCGGTACGGAGCCGAAAATACGTTTTTATTTCTGCATTAGAGGGCAATCCAGGGAAAAGGCAGAACAAATTTTAGCCCGAGTTAAAGATGAGGTTTTTGCCTGGGTAGATGATTTACTTAAAGAATAACTGGGTTTAAGACCCAGTTATTTTAATTTAGAGCAAATAGAGGATAGATTAGGAAGATACTGTTTAAAATATAAGAAAATAGCAGCGAACTTAGATTTTTATAACCGTCTTGCATACCATAGGGGGGTATGGTATAATGCAATCAGGAGGGGATGAAGTGAAACATAAAGATGATTTTTACAGATCTGAAAAAAAACCTAGTGAACAATCTAAGAAAACACAGAAGTCGATACTGGATCGTCTAAGCAGAATAGAAGGTCAGATTAGAGGGATTAAAAACATGATTGAAAATGAAACTTATTGCGATGACATAATCAATCAACTGGAAGCCTGTCGTTCTGCCCTTCATTCTTTAGAAATTTTATTGTTAGAAAGTCATCTGAAAAATTGTGTTTTAGAGCAGCTGCAAGATGGGGATCTAGAAGTAATAGATGAGGTTTTGAAAACCATAAAAAAAATAACCAGGTAAAACTGGAAAGGACTGTGATTGGAGTGGGAAGGATTAAAAAAAATTTAACTATTCAAGGAATGACTTGTGCAGCCTGTGCCAAGGCT
>DUMD01000014.1 GCA_012840065.1 Clostridia bacterium | reverse complement strand
CGGAGCATAAGCGCATTCGGGGAGCCAGATTCCCGGAGGCTTGTCCTGGAAAAACCTTTGGTAGGTGCTGACCGCAACAGCTATTTGGGCTTCAACCGCTTCTTCCCTCATAAAGGGTAAGAAGCCATGGGTTGCCGAGCAGGTAATTAATTCTACCTTTCCGGTGCTCTTTAATTCTCTTAAAAGATTGATCAGGTTGCCTCTGCAGCGATCTTGGTAAAAAGCATACATTTTGATAAGGCGGTTTTTGTACATTTTAGCCAGAGCATGTTCCGGCTTACTTGCTGTTCTCTTTATTTCCTTTTGCCCTAATTCCAACAGTTTTTCGATATGCCTTTTAAAACGATTCTGCAGAAGCTCATCATTAAACATGGTCAGCAGGGTAGGTGAATAGGAAAGAGTAATGTTGTAATCTATTCCTTCCCTGTTTAATCTGTCTAAATGATATAAAATAGGCAGGTAACTTTCCAAGGTTGCTTCAAACAGCCATCTTTCTTCTAAAAAATTATCGTACTCGGGATGGCGGACGAAAGGTAAATGGTTATGTAAAACCAGCATGAGATAACCCTGAGCCAAAACTATCATCCTTTCTCTAAAATTATTGTTTGGTTTTATCTATAAAGAAATTCCTGTTTTCCAACTGGTCAAACTTTCTTTTAGTTTTCTTCGAACAGGATAACCCTTTATTTTCCAAAACATAGTCAGAACAAGGATGGGGATAAAGGAACTATCCGGCAGTACCCTACCTATTTCTCCTTTATTAGGCAAACCATCAGATCCTAAATGAACATACCAGTTGGAGGCGGAATCAGCCAAATAGATTATTTTTTGTCCTTTATTCCAAGAAAGACGGAGAGCCAGTTGGGAAAATTCCCAGCCCCGGTCGGCATATTTTTGGCTAAACAGTTTTTGGTCTGAATCGGAAATTTCCCAATGGACATAAGCTCGTTCTGGGTCAATAGGCATTAAAACACCGTAAGTTTCATCATAGCTATCTGCTAAACTATAATCCGGTTCAATCAGCTCCTTCGGCAGGTTATCTGCTGTAATGGGAACCTGAGACATGGGTTCAATTCCTCCTTGTATAAAAATTTATCCCTGAACACATATTAAAATTAATTCTTTCCGCATTAAAAAAATTTAACAGACTAGGGTGAAAGCAATGGATCAAAATTGGATTTTTCATGATTCCCATCAGTCAAAGTATCGCAAACCTTTCGGGGCGGTAGCCTGTGGAAAAAAAATTATTTTAAGCCTCAGTGTTAAAAGCCAGCATAAACCTGATGGAGTTATTCTTCGTCTTTGGAAGAATAACCGGGAGGAAGAACGAATAGAAATGAATCTAGTTTCTCAAACCGGTCAGGATTTTTTTTATCAGATTGATTTTACCGCCCCTTCTAACCCCGGTTTACTTTGGTACTATTTTATTGTGTACAAGGAGGGCAAAACTTATTACTACGGAAATAATGAGGCAAAACTTGGCGGAATTGGAGCTATTTACGAGTATGAACCTCCTTCCTATCAAATTACTGTGCATAAAAAAGAGGCGGTTACTCCTAATTGGTTTAAAGAGGCGGTTATGTACCAGATTTTTGTGGATCGTTTTTTTAACGGCTGTGAGGATGGGAAAATTTTGGCCCGGAAAGATAATTGTCATATTTATACCAATTGGTATGAAGACGTTCCCGTTTACAGAAGGGATCCCGAAAGCGGCAGAATAGTTTCTTATGATTTCTTTGGTGGAAATCTGCTGGGAGTAATCAAAAAATTGCCTTACCTTAAGGATTTGGGTATAAATGTAATTTATCTTAATCCTGTCTTTGAATCAGCCAGTAATCATAAATACGATACAGGGGATTATAAAAAGATTGATCCTATGTTTGGTGATAATTCTACTTTTGAATTACTTTGTGCAAAGGCCCAAGAATTGGGGATTTACATTATTCTAGACGGAGTTTTTAGTCATACGGGCAGCGACAGCATTTATTTTAATAAAGAGGGAAACTATCCGGGTCTTGGGGCCTACCAGTCTAAAGATTCGCCATATTATTCCTGGTATCGTTTTTATCATTATCCTGACCAGTATGAATGCTGGTGGGGAATAGATACCCTGCCCAATGTGAACGAAATGGAACCTTCTTATCAGGATTTTATTATTTATGGGGAGGATAGCGTTTTAAAATACTGGATGAGGTTGGGAGCTAAAGGATGGAGATTAGACGTGGCGGATGAACTTCCTGATGAATTTATCAAAGTATTTTGGAAAACAATGAAAGAAGTTGACCCGGATTCTATTTTGATCGGGGAAGTATGGGAAGATGCTTCCAATAAAATAAGTTATGGCAAATTGAGGGAATATTTATGGGGAGAAGAATTGGATTCGGTAATGAATTATCCCTTTAGGAATATTTTTTTGGATTATCTTTTAAACAGGAAGAATGCTCGGGAGACTCATTTGCGTTTAATGCAGCTTTATGAAAATTATCCTAGGCATTATTTTTATTCTCTGATGAATTTAATTGGCAGCCATGATGTTCCCAGAGTTTTGACTCTTCTGGGAGATGCTCCGCCGGAGGAATCTTTAAGCAAAGAAGAACAGGCAAGGTACAGGTTGTCTCCTGAACAAAAGGAACTTGCCCTTGCCCGTTTAAAGCTTTTTACTTTAATCCAAATGACTTTTCCCGGTGTCCCCTGTATTTATTATGGGGATGAGGCTGGAATGGAGGGTTATAAAGATCCTCTTAACCGGGGTACCTATCCCTGGGGAAGGGAGAATCGGGAACTGCTCAACTGGTATAAAAAAGTGATTGCTTTAAGAAACAGTTATCCTGTTTTTAAGACCGGGGAATGGATATCTTTTTACGTTCAGGAAGATGTTTACGGCTATATTCGCAGGATAGGTAAGGGGAGGGATATATTCGGCCAGGAGCGGCAAACTAGTACTGCTATCCTTTTATTTAATCGTAATCACTTGAAAAAAATTGAATTTGAACTGGACCTAAGCAAATGGTGTGCCGGAGTCTTTGTTGATCTACTTAATGGGAAAAGGGAAATAGATTTAGGAGATGGGATCATCAATTTGTCCCTGTTGCCCTTGGAAGGAAAGGTTTTGCTGCAAAGATAAAATTTGTTTGGAAGAAAAACTTGGAGGTTTGTGATGGACTCTAAAAGAGAATGCGGGGTTCTCCTTCATCCTACTTCCCTGCCTGGAAAATACGGTCAGGGGGAGCTGGGGAAAGAGGCATATCAATTTATTGATTTTCTTAAACAGGGCCGGCAGAAGCTTTGGCAGGTGCTTCCTTTAAATCCGGTAGGGTATGGGAATTCGCCTTACCAGCCTTTTTCCGCTTTTGCCGGTAATCCTATGCTGATCAGCATTGATAAATTAGTTGAGAAGGGACTTATCCAGAAAAAGCAGCTGGAAAATTTGCCTCATTTTAATAAAGGGCAAATTCAATTTGCTGAGGTAAAAAAATTTAAAGAACAGATTTTAAAAAAGGCTTTCCAAAGATTTCGTTTAAAACCTAAAAGCCCTGAATACTTAAGGTTTCTAGAAGAAAACAGAATTTGGCTGGAGGATTATGCCTTATTCAGCTCCTTGCTGGGCTATTTTAAGGGCCTGTCCTGGCATCTTTGGCCTGGTTTCGCTGCTTTAAGGGATAAGCAAAGTTTAAACTATTATAAAAACTTACTTGCTGAAGACATTCAGTATCATCTTTTTTTACAGTTTGAGTTTCATAGCCAGTGGTTGGAACTAAAAAAATATGCTAATGAAAAAGGAATAAAGATTATTGGCGACCTGCCGATTTTTGTTGCCCACAACAGCAGTGATGTTTGGGGTAACCCCCACTTATTTTGTCTGGATGATGAAGGTAAACCCTTAAAAGTAGCAGGGGTTCCTCCCGATTATTTTAGTGCCACGGGACAGCTCTGGGGCAATCCTATTTATCGCTGGGAGGAAATGAAAAAGGATGATTACTGCTGGTGGAGAGAAAGGTTCAAAAAAATTTTGGAATTAACAGATCTTGTCCGACTTGATCATTTCAGGGGGTTTGATGCCTACTGGGAAATTCCCGCCGGCGAAGAGACGGCGGTTAACGGTTGCTGGAGGGACGGACCGGGGGAAGATTTTTTTGCCGTCCTGGAAAAATATCTGGGGAAGCTTCCCATAATCGCTGAGGATCTTGGCGTAATCACTCCTAGGGTAGAGGCCCTTAAAAATAAATTCGGTTATCCTGGCATGAAGGTGCTGCAATTCCTTTTGGAAGGAATGGTTTTTCCTCTTGAATTTCCGGAAAATATGGTGGTTTATACCGGGACCCATGATAATGATACAATCCTGGGGTGGTATAAAAACCAGGTACTTACTAATCCTAAACTGAAAAATTGGTTGGAAAGACATTTTATGATTAATGAGAAGTGCAGGGATGAGGAAATTTGCTGGTTTTTCATTGAATTGGCTTATTCGACAAGGGCTGAAAGGGTAATAATTCCACTTCAGGATTATCTCTGCCTGGGTAGTGAAGCCCGAATGAACCTGCCGGGAACAACAGGTAATAACTGGGGATGGCGCTACCTTAATGGGCAGTTGACGGGGGAATTAGTAGAAAGAATGAGTAAATTGGTGGAGACTTATGGGCGTTAAGATGGTGTTCTTTTAGATATCCCAAGAGGTTGGGGGAGGTTATCATGGAATATGTTCTGGGAATTGATCTGGGAGCTACTAATCTTAAGGCTGCTTTAGTAGACAAGGATGGCAAAACTAAGGGTTTCCAGTCCATCCCTACTCAAAAAGGAAATGGTCCGCAGCCTGTTTTAGATCAGATTTTGGATTTGATTTTTGGATTTAAAAACAAACTGGAAGAGAAGGACCACTTAATTGGGGTAGGCTTAGCTCTGCCGGGTTCAGTCGATGTCGATAGTGGGGTTTGTCTTTATAGTCCTAATCTTGGCTGGAAAAATGAGGAAGTTAGTAAAAAACTGCAGGAGTGTACTGAATTAGGAGTCAAGCTTATTAACGATGCCAATGCGGCCTGTTTAGGAGAATACTTTTTTGGGGCGGGAAAAGGAAGAGGCAATCTAATTTGTATTACTATCGGCACGGGGATAGGTACGGCTTTTATTTTGGAAAATAAGCTTTTTGTGGGGGCTTCCGGTTTCGCGGGAGAAGGGGGCCATATGGTAATAAACCCCTTTGGTCCTCACTGTTCTTGTGGTAGAAGGGGATGTTGGGAAGCTTTAGTATCAGCTTCAGGCATTGTGGCAAGGGCTAAAAAAGAAATAGAATCTCAAAACTTAAAAACCAACCTGGAGCGGTATAAGGACTCTTTATCAACTGAGATTATTGTTGAGGCTGCTCGCCAGGGGGACCGGCTGGCTCTTAAGGTTTTAGAGGAAACAAGGGAATACCTGGCTATTGGTCTGGTTAATCTGGTTAATATTTTTAATCCGGAACAAATTGTTTTAGCCGGAGGAGTAATTGGCGCAAAAGATATTTTGTTTAATGGGCTGGAAAAATTGGTTAAGAAAGCTGTTTTCCCTGGTTTTTGTCCCGAACTGGAAAT
>DUMD01000181.1 GCA_012840065.1 Clostridia bacterium | reverse complement strand
TCACCTAATTCAGCTAAAAAGACCAAGATAAAGGTGGTCAAAACTGTTTTCCAAAACATAAGCTTACCTCCCTGCCTGAAGTTTGTAAAGTTTATAAAAAATAAAAAAAGATAAATATCCTAATAACATACCGAAGGGAATACTTAAAATAAAAGCGATTATTTCTTTTGGAATTGGACTAAAATGCCAAGGAAAAATATAAGCCATTGCAAATCCTAACATTAGTGGAAAACTAAATAAAAAATGTATTTTACCCCAATAACCTGTAAAATAAGGTAGCCAGGAAAACACTGCCCACCAGATCCCAAAGATCAGTCCTTTATACCACCAACCTCTTTTTCTCATCCTAATTCACATCCTTTTTAGAATGAGTATTATAATTAATAGCTATGCAGTGTGTTAGAATACTATGTCTTGTTGAAATTTAAAACATGGAAATTTAATAAATATCCATTGACATTGTGCTTTTCTAGTGTTATAACTGTATTGTGAGTTTAACAACAACTTCATATCTCGGATGAACGCTGCAGGAGAAGGTTAAATACCTACCGAAGGGGCAAACAACATCGATGTCTTCCACCGATGTTTGTGAAACTCTCAGGTTTCTACTAATAAAGTAGAAAGTACTGCTGCGGGACGAACCTCTGGAGAGCTTCACTTTATAGTGAACACCGAAGGAGCAAGCCCTAAGTTTTAGGGCAATCTCTCAGGTAAAAGGACAGGGGTGAATGGAAGCGGACTTTTTTTGTCTTTCTTCGTATTTATTAGGAAAGATAAATCATTGCTTCTCACCTAAGGTCTCCAGAGGCTAAACCTGATTTAAAGGTTTAGTCTTTTTTTGTTCTTTAATTAAGGAGGTGAAACATTTATTCCAGTTTATTTGTACTAATCCATTCTTAAAAGCAGAATAGAGGGAGGAGTAGAAAATGAAAAAGATTGCTAAAATTTTGATTGCTATCATAGTAATGAGTTTACTTTTAACTGGGTGTGGGGGAAATGCTTCTAAAACAGTAAAAATTGCTTATATAGGACCAATAACTGGTCCCAATGCAGCAATAGGAATTGGTATGAAGAATTCTGCCCAGTTAGCTATAGATCAGGCTAATAAATCAGGTAAATTGCCTTATAAATTGGAACTGGTTGTATTAGATGATGTTTCTGATCCTGCTCAGGCTGTGAATGCAGTAAATAAAGCTGCTTCTGATCCTGATATTGTTGCTGCGGTAGCTCACTTTAATAGCGGATGCGCATTAGCTACTGTGCATACATTTAATAAATATCAGTTGCCAGCGGTCATAATAGGAGCTATTCATGACCAAATTACAGAAAATGGCTATCCTGAAATTACCAGGGTGATTTCAGCGGCAAGTATTCAAAACAAAGTTGCCGGTGATGTGGCTGTAAAAGAATTTGGTGTTAAAAGAATTTCCGTTATCCACGACCAAACAGATTATGGGAAAACAAATGCAGACCAGTTTATTGCTCAGGCAAAAGCAAATGGAGCAGAGATTCTTAGTTACGATGGGATATCCGTTGGTCAGCAGGATTTTTCCGCAGTATTAACTGCAATTAAAAGTAAAAATCCTGAAATGGTTTTCTTTGGAGGATTAGCAACTGAAGCAGCTTTAATTAAACGGCAAATGAAAGAACTAAATATTAATGCCTTATTTATGAGCGATTCTGGTATTTTATCAACAACTTTCAATGAAATTGCCGCTGATGCAGCAGAAGGAGCAATAGCCCATGGAATTGGGAAACCAATAGAAGACTTACCAGGAGGTCAAGCTTACATTGAGGCTTATAAAAATGCAGGGTTTAAGGAACCTTACGAAGCTTACGGACCCTTTGCTTATGATGCTACTAATATTGTAATAGATGCTTTATCCAGGGTTGAAAAACCAGATAGAGCTTCTCTTACTAAAGCTATTAGAGAAACCAAGAACTTTCCTGGTATTCTTGGAGAAACCAGTTTTGATGAAAAAGGGCAAACCACTTTGGATTTAATTACTACCTATATTTCTGAAAACGGAGAGTGGGTGCCGTATTATAAATCAAAGATTAAAGTGGTGGACAAACAAATAAAGAAATAATTAATTTTGGGGTAATCTACGATGTTAACCCATCGTAGATTACCCTGTTTTAGAAAGGGGAGAAATGGAAGTGTCCGTATTTTCGTTTTTGGTGCAGCAGATAATAAACGGTTTAAGTCTTGGTGCAATGTACTCCCTGATTGCAGTAGGATTTACTCTGTTTTTTGGGGTGATTGATTTAATAAACTTTGCCCACGGTGAAATATTTATGCTTGGTGCTTTTATTGCTTTAACAACCATTGGTGCTATAACAGGCTCGGGTATTCTAACCGGATCAATTTTTTTGGTCATAGTTATTGTTTTCCTGGTTACAATGTCTGTTTCAGGCTTGGTGGGTGCTGCCATAGAAAGAACAGTGATAAAGCCTTTACGGGGAGCAAGTAATTTTATGACACTTTTGATTACCATGGGAGTTTCAATTATTATTAGGGAATCAGTGATGCTTTTTTATCCCAATGGAGCCAATCCTAAAGCTTTTCCCAATCTTCTTCCAGCCGGAAGTATTTCCATAGGCGGTGCTATTATTAAATATCAACAAATTTTTTTATTAGTAGTGGCTGCGGTAACTGTTATCCTCTTTTACATTTTTATTAATAAAACAGAGTACGGCAGATTTATGCGGGCTACCTCCCAGGATAAAGAGGCTGCCTTAATGATGGGAATAGATATTGACAAAGTAATTTTTATCACTTTTGTTGTTGGTTCTGCATTAGGTGCTTTGGGCGGTGTACTGAACGGAATGTATTATAACATTATCAAATTTAATATGGGTTTTCTTAGTGGGATCAAAGGTTTTTCTGCTGCGGTAGTAGGCGGTTTGGGAAATATTTACGGTGCGGTAGTAGGCGGTTTGTTATTAGGTTTTTTGGAAATGTCTGCAGCAGCTTTTATTCCAGGTGGCTCTAAGTATCAGGACGTAATTAGTTTTTTGATTGTTATTTTATTCTTAATTTTTAAACCTTCCGGTATTTTTGGAGAGAAGGCATATGAAAAAGTATAGGGGGCGTTATTAAATGCTTAAACACTTCAACCTAAAGAATAGCCTGCTTGTTTTATTATTCGAAGGTGGGTTGTTTGCTCTTCTGCTTTTATTTATTAGTTTGGAAAATATGCTTCTTTTTGCTTTAGCTGGGGCAGTAGTAATTGGTTTATTTACTTGGATAAAAAGAAGCTTTTCTGACCAGTTAGGCCAAATACCTAAGCTTATTAAAGAGAATAAGCTGACTGCAATAATTTTTGCTTTGATTTTAGTATTTGTTTTTCCTATTACTCAAGCTGGCAATCCTTACTGGATTCAGATTGCTATTATGTGTGGCTTGTATGTTCTTATGGCTTTAGGTTTAAATATTGTGGTCGGTAATGCAGGATTGGCTTGTCTTGGTTATATAGCCTTTTATGCTCTAGGTGCTTATACTTCAGGTTTGCTTACTTTAAAAGCAGGAATTTCTTTTTGGATTACCCTTCCTTTATCCGGACTGGTGGCTATGGTTTTTGGTTTCCTGTTAGGTTTGCCTGCTTTGAGGGTAAAAGGCCATTATTTCTCTTTAATCACTACTGCTTTTGGACTGGTAATTCAGCAGCTTTTGATTAACTTAGAAGGAATTACCGGAGGAACCAATGGGGTAATTAATATTCCGGCTCCCCGAATCGGCAATCATTCCTTTGCTGCTCCTTTAGATCTAGGGTTTATTCGACTGCCTTTCCAGGCTAATTATTATTTCTTAGTGATTGTTTTAGTTGCCCTGGGGCTTTATATT
>DUMD01000180.1 GCA_012840065.1 Clostridia bacterium | reverse complement strand
GACCCGCAAAAACCAAAGTATCTGAAAACCATTCGCGGCATCGGGTACAAGCTCCATTATACAGGAGAAAAGCCATGAAAAGAAAACTGTCCAATCAATTTCTCAGAAATTTTCTGGTGATATTTTTGTTGACAATATTGGCTACTGCACTCGCATTTGTGCTGTTGTCCTTTGCCAGCGGGCTGATTTCGGGCTCGCTGGCAAAAAACCAGTATCCAGCAAGTGCAATTATCAAAAAGGATTATAGGCAGATTGATGCATCCGCTATCGTGCAAAGCGGCGGCGGTGTACAGGTTGTGGACAAGGAATATCGTGTCGTTTATTCGAGCGGTCTTGACACTATCGGGAAAGATAGGCTAACTGCCGAGGAATTTACAACCTTTTTAACGGAAAGCAAAAGCAAGCCCTACCATTACGATATTCTCTATCAACCAGAAGGCGAGTTTTGGCTGATTGTTACTTTTCCAACCTCCATTCGGCTGAATTTTTCCTTGGTATATAATAAAGAAGCTGCTGCCGGCGATTTCATGCGAGCGGGCTGGGTGATCACTTTTGTAGTGCTGAGTTATATTCTGCTGCTTGGACTTTTTGCTTTTATCTATTCGAGGGTTACGGCAGCGAGTATAACCGTACCTTTAAAAAAACTCTGTTACGGTACAAAGCTTTTACGGGAAGGGGATTATTCTGCACGGGTGGATTTGCGTCTAAGAAATGAGTTTGCCGAGCTTCAGAACACTTTTAATGAGATGGCTGCTCGGATTGAGCAGGAGATTACCCTGCGCAAAAAGTCGGAGGAGGATAGGCGGCGGTTGATTCTTGATATCTCTCATGACCTTAAAAATCCTATGGCCAGTATACAGGGCTATACGGAGTTGCTCATGAGGAAGAAAGGTATGACTGAACCGGAAGGCGAGGAGTACCTTAAAGTTATTCTAAATAACAGCAAAAGGGCTAACCGGCTCCTTACAGAATTATTTGAGCTTTCTCAGATAGATAGCCCGGAATTTTCATTGAAACTGATAAAAACAGATATCTGCGAATATATCCGGCAAATATGCGGTGAACTTGTACCACAGTTGGAGCGAGAAGGGTTCAGATATGAATTCGATATTATGGAAGAAAGCGTTTTTACACTACTGGATACCAACCGGTTTAGCCGGATTATTCAAAATCTTGCAAATAATGTAATGCAATACAATCCGCAGGGAACACTGGTTGCCGTAAGCCTGACGGTACAAAATAATCAGGTGGTGATTGATTTCAGTGACGATGGGATCGGAATTCCGGCTCATCTTGCTGTAAATATATTTAATCCCTTTGTCCGGGTGGACGATTCCCGCAATTCTAAAACCGGTGGCAGCGGATTGGGGCTTTCCATAGCAAAAAAAATTGCTGAGGCGCACGGAGGGGATTTGACACTACACCCCAATGAGAATAAGGGCAGCACCTTCCGGATTACTATTCCCGTGATTTAAGGTAGATTTAAGGTTGTTATCAGTTGTATGAAAGGTTCGATTGCTATGATAGTGATGAGCCTGAAATACAGCTGATTTTTTTATTGGGAGGTGATGAGTAATGAAACATGAACCGACTTGTTTAGAGGTATTTCTGACAAGGCTTGCATTTCGCCTTTATGGCAAATCTGTCTACAAAACATTTGCTGACTGCCTGCCTCTTGACGGCGGGGAGCGGGTGCTTGATTTCGGGTGCGGCATGGGAACGGTTGCCTACTACGTTGCAAAGAAACTGTCTCGTGGACATTTGATCTGTCTGGATATTTCCGAGCGATGGTTGAATGCTTGCCGCAAAACGCTGCACAGCTATGGAAATATCACTTTTTTGCAACGGGAATATCCGATGCTTACAAGTGAAAGCCTTGACGTGGTGTACTGCCACTTTGTATTACATGATATTTCTCAAGGTGAGTTGGAAAGGATCATTCCTGCCTTGGCTAGGTCTCTTAAAGCTGGCGGTGTACTTGTTTTTCGCGAGCCGCTGAACAATACGGATAAAATAAGCATAATTAAAAGCCTGATGAAACAAAACAGGCTATGCCACAAGGATAGCCGTATTACCGATATTCCCATAATGGGAAACGCTCTTGAAAGCGTCTACATTAAAGAATAATGGGGGATTAGTATGTTTCAAGTAGGTATATTTTTGATTTGGACTGTTTTATTGGTTATTGCATTTGTAGGAATTCTACTTTTGTCGGCTTATTACGTCATTGCACGTATTAGGAAAAAGACGAATCCAAAGCAGTTAATGCGATTGAAAAAAACAGCGATATTCTTTGTTATAGTGACGATGTTAAATGCAGGCTTGATTACAGTTTCACAGCTTACTGTTTCCACCCCACCTATTGTTGATGAAAATGGAAGTACGCCCAAAGACAGCATTGCAGAGCTTAGAGAACTTGAACTGAACGGCAGGAAGCAATGGATAAGCATAAGGGGTTGGAACAAAAACGCTCCTATCCTGCTTTTCTTGGCAGGCGGTCCCGGCGGTACGCAGATGGCAGCGGTGCGACACGAACTGGCAGAGCTGGAGAAGCATTTTGTCGTTGTTAACTGGGATCAGCCCGGCTCCGGAAAGTCTTATTATGCAGAAAAAACGAAAAATATTACAGCCCAAACCTATATTCAGGATGGTCATGCTCTGACGGAATACCTAAAGGAGCGCTTTTCACAGGAAAAGATTTATTTGGTGGGGGAATCTTGGGGCAGTGCCTTGGGAATTTTTCTTGTTGATAAGTATCCGGATTCTTATCACGCTTTGATCGGCACAGGGCAAATGGTTGATTTTGCTGAAACCGAACGGATGGATTATGCCAAGGCTATGGAAATTGCCCAATCCAAAGGTGATGCTGTTTTTATAGAAAAGCTTAGTGCAAATGGTAAACCTCCCTATTACGGAAAGGACGTAACATGGAAAAGCGCGTTGTACCTAAATTATCTCAATGATTATATGGCGGGCAATCCCGAAATTCACAATCCCGACTACGAAACCATTCGGGACATTGCTTCCTCCGAATATGGACTGCTTGATAAAATCAACTTTTTACGAGGCATTGTCAACACATTTAACCATGTATACCAACAGCTTTATACCATCGATTTAAGAAAGGATTATACTAAACTTGATGTACCAGTCTATTTCTTCCTGGGCAGACATGATGTTAATGCGCCTACAGTACTGGCTGAAGAATATATGCAAGCTTTGGATGCGCCCTATAAAGGGATTATCTGGTTTGAGCATTCCGGCCACAGCCCATGGATTAACGAGCGGGAAAAGTTTGTAAGGGAGGTATTGTCATGTTTTATAGAAAAATAATTATTTTTCTGCCATTGGTGATTGCTATTATTATAGCAATCACAATTTTATGTGTATCAAAGGGTAGTATTATGATTCTTGAAAATCCAAATGGAACAGGATTCACAATGAGTTTAAAAAAGTGGAGCTCAAAAAACAAGTGTGAGTTATTTCTTAACAAGGGTGATGTGTTGCAAATTGAAGTTGATCGTGAAGGTGGTAGAATTGCTCTTGTAGTGAGAGGAAAAAACGGCAGTGAACCCTATACGGGAAACAACCTTAAGACAGGTATATTTACGGTAACGGTAGCTGCAACGGATAAATATGCTATCCAAATCATCGGTAAGGATGCAACTGGAAAGGTTACGGTCAAAAATTTGGGAGTCAATGCAAAAAGGTTGTGGAGTATCTGAAAGCTCAAAAATAGTGCTATATTGACAGTAAAATAAAAAGCTGCTATACTGAGCGAGATAAACAAAAATGTTTATCTCGCTCAGTATAGCAGCTTTTTTATATGTGACAGGGGAGGGGAATAACCATGTCTTACACAATGAAAGTGTTGGAAAAAGTTATCAAACAAAATCCAAATGAGCCGGAATTTCACCAGGCAGTTACCGAGGCACTTACTTCACTGCAGCCTTTTGTAGATGCGAATCCGGAGTATGAAAAGGCGGGTATTCTTGAGAGACTGTGTGAGCCAGAGCGGGTAATTATCTTTCGGGTTCCATGGGTTGATGATGCTGGAAAAGTTCATGTAAATAAAGGCTATCGGGTTCAATTCAATAGTGCTATTGGGCCTTATAAGGGCGGCCTGCGTTTTCACCCAAGTGTCTCCCTGAGTATTATTAAGTTTTTAGGTTTTGAACAGGTTTTTAAGAATTCACTGACTGGCTTGCCTATGGGCGGTGGAAAAGGCGGCTCTGATTTTGATCCTAAAGGTAAGTCAGATCGGGAAATCATGGCTTTTTGCCAGAGTTTCATGACGGAATTATATCGTCATATTGGTGCAGATACAGATGTTCCTGCTGGAGATATAGGTGTTGGCGAACGAGAAATTGGATTCCTTTACGGGCAATACAAACGTATAGTCAATTCTTTTAGCAGTGTTCTTACCGGAAAAGGTTTGTCCTACGGTGGATCACTCGCCCGGCCCGAAGCTACAGGCTATGGTTTGGTGTATCTGGTAGAAGAAATGCTCCGTCAACATGGAAATTCTATTGAAAATAAAACCATTGTGGTATCAGGCTCAGGTAATGTTGCTATATATGCTACCGAAAAAGCGCAGCAATTAGGTGGAAAAGTGGTTGCTTTATCCGATTCGAATGGATTTGTATATGATCCCGAGGGTATTGACCTCGATGCTGTCAAAGAGATAAAACTGAAAAAACGCGGTAGGATTTCAGAGTATACTAAATATCGGGAAAAAGCGGTTTATACCGAAGGTAGTAGAGGTATTTGGAGTATTAAATGCGACATAGCTCTTCCTTGCGCGACCCAGAACGAATTAAACGGAGACGAGGCAAAAGAGCTGGTGAAAAACGGATGCATTGCTGTGTGCGAAGGTGCAAATATGCCGTCTACCCCAGAGGCAATTGAAGTATTCTTAGAAAATAAAGTATTATTTGTACCTGGAAAAGCGGCAAATGCGGGAGGCGTTGCGGTATCCGGTCTGGAAATGAGCCAGAATGCAATGCGAATTTCATGGACCTTTGAGCAAGTAGACCAGAAGCTCAAAGAAATAATGATTAACATCTATAACAACATTGCCAATGTGGCAAAGGAAGTTGGACAGGAAGACAATTTTGTTGTTGGAGCAAATATTGCAGGATTTAAGAAGGTTGCGGAAGCTATGATGAAACAAGGCATAGTTTAATCTAAGTTTAGCATCCAAGGTTTAAATGGGGATAATGCTTGATTTACTTCCTAAAAATTGGATACAAATTTAAATTATTTTTTGGGATTGGATTCGGTATTGTACCGAACTCAATCCCTTTTGTTTTTAATCTGTCTGTGATTGTTACTTTTGCCCCTATAAGCCGGTTACTTCGATCGGTAACTTGGTTTATTTAAATGTCTTGCTAAACCTTTCTCTGGCTTTTGGTCAAGACGAAATAGTTTATTCTATGCGGATTGGATTGCCTGACTGCTTGCTGGGATGAGCACAGGGTGGTTGGCACTTATTTGGTTTTCAGCAGCCTGAGGAGAGTTGGAAGAGACAGTGTGAGATGTGGATGACACATCTGACAAGTCCGATTTTGCCTGGATGGCTTGGGGCAAGTATGTTAGGAGCCATAAAAGGTGGCAATTCATTCTTTGAATTTTATCTGTTATAAATTTGCCGTGAAATGGTAGGAATTTACGATGTGGTCTGGTACAAGTCTTTAAAGCCTTAAAGAAGATTTCGGCTTTTCTATTAAGCTATCGTGCTATTCCAGAATTTATTAAACAGATGATATCTAGAAGGGAAAAGGATAGTGTGAAGAAGCGGTTTTTAAGCTCATTATATCCTTTGAAAAAATGAAGCTCGTTGGCAGGTTATTTTTACTGATCTAAACGGATATGAGCTACAGGAAAGCGGCAGCCAAGAGGATGCTTATGCGGAAGAGATCTTTATTACGATTGGTTCCGGTTGTGAACTGATCATTACTGATAGCAGCTCTGAAAAGAATGGTGACGTTATAAATAAGAGATGCAGCACAATTAAAGTTGAAGAGGAGAGCAATCTTATTGTTAAGGCGGTACAACAGCTCTCCCTATGCTCTGCGCGTGGAAATATGAAACAACAGGGCCTATTGTTCCTACGACAGTGGGCCGAATGACTTTTGTTCTGGATCCGAACAGAGTGCGCCTCTGTTTAATTAAGCATACCCAGGCATATAAAGAGAAATATATGTAAGTGATTTTTGGGCTACAAAAAACAGCTTTCTATGACTTGTTCATAGAAAGCTGTTTTTTATTATATAGTTTTATTTGCACTGATGTAGAGTAACTATGTAATTTTGCTTGCAGCCAGTAATGGTTTACTCAAAGACGATAACGGCTTCTTTGTTTTTAATTCTTAGAAGAATTGTTTCTATAATCCGGAAATAATGGTTTAAATCCCTAGTTTCCAGGTAAGAGGTAATCATATCTTGTCCAATTACTAAATCCATATATTGCGGCTCAGCACAAACCAGAACAGCTTTGTTACCTTTTAATACCGGGGTGCTGAAAATATTGCCGTCCAGAAGTTTGCATATTCTATCATATTCAGTTGTTCCTGTGCCTTGCTGGATTCTTTGCAGTTGGACAAAAAGATCAGGGCTGACAACGAGAGCCTTTCTTCCCACAATTCCTTTTTCTATGAATTTAGCTAATCCTGCTGATATGTCTTTAAAAGGATTTTCACCTTCGCTCCAATCTGAAATAGGAAGTTTTATAATTCCGTCTTCGGTCAAGAGGCCTTTGTATCCCAGTTCGTCATTACCGAAGAAGATAAATTCATCTTCTTTTAAAGCACATTGGGAAGCTGCTCGAGCAGCTGAGGACAAGTCAATAGGTAATCCCATTTGTTCGCTGAATTCCAGATCTCTCCATAAAAGCGAAAAGTCTTGGCTAATCAAAGGAATATGCTGATATGTTCTTCCTTTAATGACCGAGATGTTTCCTTCGCTTTCTTCCAGTTCTGATACGGTGTCGATATTGATGGTTTGAATGCTTGCACCTAGAGGCCCATAAATGCTTATAAATCTTCTAGCTGTCAGAATTTTTTTTGCTGTTGATACAACAGTATCGTCAATTTTTTCCCAAAGATCTTCAGGAATTGGAGAACCTTCTCTTGATAAGAAATCCATCTTTCTCCCTCCTTATTTGTCTATTAGACTTCCTATAGTACTTTCAGGTTTGTCTTTGTCAGAAGGTGTTTTTTCAACAATGCCTAGTTCCTCAAGCATTTCTTTGACTTCTCCTTCGCCTTCAGCAAAATGTTTTGCTTCTTCGGGATCTAAGTGGTGAAGTAAAGTTATAAGTTCTCCTACATGTGCTTTTTCTTCATCCCTTATGTCTGCAATTACTTTTTTAGCCACAGGATCATCGGTTGCTTGTACGTGGGCGTCATATACAAAAATCGCTTCAAGTTCTCCTGCTATATTAAGCCTTATTGCCTGGATCAACTCTTCTTTAGTCATTTTTCTTGGGACAATGCCTGTGAATGGATTCGCAAAACTTGCCATACTTTTACCCCTCCCTTTTCATAAGAAGTTTTCTTATTTTTTACCTATACCCATATTATGAGATTTTTAAAATCAAAAAATGATAAAAATAGCAAGATCAAACTAAATACAATGAGAAGATATCCGTTTATAAAACAATTGGGGCAAAAGAAGAGTATTATAGAAATAACGCAAGGAATTTAGTTTCAAGGTTTAAATTATGGGGTATAAGAAGAGCAGTGATAATTAAAGAGTGTTAGGACAATATCGAAGATAATCGGTCTGGATTCTAATGAACTGTTTTCTAGCGTGTAAAAAAGCCCTAAATTAAGTTCTAAAAAGTACCTGAGTGTCGCCACGGTCGGTGATTGGCCGAACAATTAGGGGAAAGGGTGGTATAAAATCAAGAAGAGGATATAATGCGGTTAACAAAAATAGGAAAAAGTTAATAAAAGCTATGATAGGGACATTAGGTAAAGATTTAAAAAGCAAAAATTTTTAGGAGGATGGCAAGCAAAATGAAATATGCTAGTCAGGTTTTGATGGATGAGCATGAGGGCATTCTT
>DUMD01000179.1 GCA_012840065.1 Clostridia bacterium | reverse complement strand
TTAAAAACACCACCGGGGGAAGCAGGGCCAAAGGATGTTTACGTGGTAGATCCAAACGACGGCGGTTTGGCCTTTATGCCTAATGGTTTCGAGTATGTAAACATTGGGGGCCCCACTATTACCAAAGTTGAACCAAACAAAGGTTTAACTAAAGGGGGAGAAAGGATAACCATAACCGGGACTAATTTTGATCAGGGGGCCAGCGTAAAGATTGGTGGAACCAGTGCCCAGGTCGTAAGCCAGTTGGGAACAACAACCATTATTGTCTTAACACCAGAAAAGGATATTGGCACCTATGATGTTGAAGTGATAAATCCGGACGGAACAAATGCTGTTTTAACCAATGGCTTTACCTATTATGGAGCACCAAAAACTCCTGGAGGTCTTAATGTGACACCGATTAGCGGCGACGGAACTAGCTTAAAAATTGAATGGGATGAGGTTGTCGGTGCAGATTATTATGAACTTTATGGCCGCAGAAGATCTGATGATGGTTACCAGTTCTTAGCTTCTACCAAGGAAACCTATTATTATGTCACAGGCTTGGAACCGGATACCTGGTATTCTTTTAAAGTTAGAGCAGTAAACAGATACGGTGCTTCTGCAGAAAGCAGCTCGGATTGGAACTATACTTACTATCGTTCTTGGAATTCTACTCCTTCTGCTAATGCGACGGGGAAAGCTTTGTTCCAGAATGGAATAGTTTCTTATACTTTAGGAAGTAGTGAGCTGTCTGGTAGCTCGGCACAATATTATACGATTGACCTTTCCAGTTATACAGAGGCAAAAGTTCATTGTTTAAATATTCCGGCAAGTTTGGTAGATAGTTATAGCCAGCGGATTTTCTTGAAGACTGATTTTGTCCATTTAAAATTCTATCCAAGGGCTTTTTATACTTCTGAATTTAGGCAGGTTTATCCTAATTACGGAGATACCTATGCAAAAGTTGAAATTGCTAAATTATCCGGTGGGGATGAAGAAAGATTGTTAAAATATCTGCCCCCAAAAATGACCCAGGTTTCTCCGATTATAAAAATTTCTGCAACAGCTAGTTCTAAACATAAGGATGCGGCAATTTTAAGTTTTAGTCAGTCCGTTAGTCTTGGTTTAACGGGTGATTCAAAGAAGGTAGGTAGTTATATGTATACTTATCAAACCTATTACTTTAATCAGGCTAGAGGAGCTTGGGAACCGGTGGGCAGTAAAACGACCTGGTATGGAACTCCTTCGGAATTAACTACTGTAAGACCGGGGTATTATGTACTTTTAGCTGAAAAAAGATAGTTTAAGTTAGGGATGGCCAACCATCCCTAACTTAATAAAATAAGGATTGGAGATGAGATCGTGGACAAGATCCGAAGATTAGCCTTATTTATTTTTCTAACTATGATCATTACTGTCAGCAGTTTTAAGCCAATTGCCAGGGCTGCTGATTCTGTAGTTATGACTGGTCCCAGATATGGCAGAAATCTCTATTCTAATTCCAATTTTACTGATATCAAAAATCACTGGGCTAAAGGTGACATTTACCGCATGGCAGCTTTATCGGTAGTGAGGGGATATGGAAACAACCAGTTTAAGCCGGAACAGGTGATGAGCGCTCAGGAAGTTATTTCTCTACTGCTTAGACAGAAGGGCTTGGAAGGAGAAGCCCAAAGAATTGGTAGCCAGCAGAATTTGGAGGGACAAACCGCAGTCGATGCTTGGGCTGCAGGTTATCTGGAATTGGCTGTAAGGGAAGGTCTAATCACCGAAGAGGAAAGATCCAATAGGGATTGGAAAAGCTCGGCGGCAATGCAGGATGTGGTATTCTGGCTGGCTAAGTCAATCGGGTTGAATCCTGTTTATGGTTCTGAGCAGCAGAGTGTCTTTAATTTCCGCGATTGGACAAGTATAAATTCCCAATATCTTCCCTATATTGAGGCTGCTGCCCAACGGGGATTGGTCGCCGGCGACCAAAATAACTACTTTCATCCGACTAGAAGTGTGAAAAGAGGAGAAATAGTTTCTCTTTTGGCCAGGGTAGACGAACAATTTTTAGCTAATCGTAATTTACAGACTGGCAGGGGAACTGTAGGAGAAATAAGCAGTGTTAATCGGATAGAACAAGGGAAAAACCTTGTTGTTACTACTTATTCTGTGGTGGGCAGTGACGGCAGTTCCCTGCAGTTTGTGGCGGAAAGTGGTTTGGGTAATCAGGACCGGCAGTTTTTGGTTTATAAAAATGGGAATTTGGGGTTGTCTTCCTTACTTAGCAGTGGAGATGTAATCGAATACATAATAAATGAGAATAAGGAAATCCTCTATGTTTCGGTTGGTAAAAGCGACACCCAAAGAATCACCGGGAAGGTGGAGTCCTTCTCCCAGCAAAATAATAGCCAGTATCTGACTTTCCTTTCTGAAGAGGGGAAATTGTTTTCTTATCCGGTCAATTACAATACAGAGGTAACTATAAATGGACGGGCTGCTAAACTGGCTGATTTAAAGTATGGTCAGGATGCTGTTTTTGTTGTTAAAAACGGAGAAGTGGTTCAAATTCAAGCCAGTCTGGAGGGAGTCAGTGAAGGCTATCTTACTCCCGGGCGCCGGGTAATTAGCGGAAAGGTCCGTTCTATATGGGGAGACAGGATTACAATTATACTTCCGGACAATACTACGGGAGAATTTATCCTGGCTAGTAATGCCCAAATTATCAAAGATGGCCGTCAGGAGAGATTGAGCTCTTTAAAACAGGGTGACCAGGTAAGGCTTTATTTTAACGAAATTAATTCCAATAAAGTTAGTAAACTGGAAATTGCAGGGCAAGGTACTTTGATCCAAAATATTTATAAAGCGGATATTTTGAGTTCTGACCGCTTTGGCGGTAAATTAACTTTAGGCAATGTCCAAAAATACAATCATGCCCGGTGGCTAGACCTGGTACCCCAACTATTTTTGGAAATTGATAAAACAACTCAGATTTATTGCAATAATGTTCCCATTACCTTGGAACAACTGGCAGATAACTATCGGGACAGTAAGGCTTATATTGCAACTGCAGATTATTTTGGCCGGGAAAAGGCGGTTAAAATCCAAATCTTTGACGGATATGAACAAAACCGGTATGGTAAGGTATCTTCCCATGATTGGCTTAACAATCGTTTTGTATTGGATAATGCTGTAATTGTTTATGGCGAAGGAACTATAATGGTAAAAGACGGCAGGCTGATTGATAACTATGCCCTCTCTGAGGGGGATGGGATTTTTACCGCGGGTACCCAAGAATATTACCGTGGTGATAATAGGGCCAACGTTATCGTTATTGAAGGAAGTACTGGGGAAAGCACCAGATTCAACATCTATTTAGGCAGGATTGACTGGGTTAGAGATAACTGGTATCAGCTTGATGATTATTATTACTATTACCTAGATAACAATGAGTGGAAGGAAGTTAGAGATGATATAATCCTATCAGTTAATAGTGATACTAAAATTCTTGATACAACCCAGTCCGGTGGTACTCAGATTATACCGGTAAGCCAGTTTTTGGAAAGTCGGTTTAATGAAAAATATACGACCGATGATTCCTGGTCCTATTGGGTTTATTCCTTGGCTGACGGCCGGAATGCTTTAGGAATAGTAATTACCAAACCCGGTTACCGGCCGGGCAGAACGGAAAGAGTTTCTCTGGCTAGATTAAAAGGAATTAATGCTGCTGATAGTTATCTAGAAATAGAAGAGGTCAAAGATTGGAATAGTTTTGCCGATAGTTGGAATATAAATTCCGATTTGAATGAAATTACCGTTGATTCTGCTGTACTTATCAAGGGAGGAAGGCCGGTAACCATAACCGATCTCAGAGCAGGCGATCAGTTGTATATTTTAAGAGACGGTGCAAAAGGGATATTTGTTATTGTTGAGTAGGGGGGAGGAAGAATGATGAAAAAGATAATAATTAGTATTTTAATCATGGCACTGGTTATCCTGACTCCTGCCCTCTGTGCTGCCCAGGTAGAACTTCCCGGTTATGAAGGAGGAATTCAAAATGAGTTCCAGTATAAAGAAATGTTTTTTCTTACCGGTAGACCGATCGAACTTAGTGGTACCGTTCAGGTAAAACCCGGCAGAACCAGAGGTGATCAGGAAGAAATAAGGTATACTTATAAGTTGGAAAATCAGGAAGAGGAAGTTAGAATAAATAGAACGGTTACAGTAACCAATACTGTTTCCAAATACGAGAATCAAACTATAACCAAGGGGGAATTAACTAAGTATTCGGAGACTTTGCGAATTGGTGGACAAAGATATGATTTAGAGGATTATACAATGTACCGTTCTGTTGTTACAGATCATCAGCCTGCAATTGACTATTATTCAGGCAATTGGACGGTGAGAAAGGTCTATAGCATAAACAGGGGCGAAGGAAGAACCATTGTGGAGACTGTGGGGGAACTGGTTGGTTATAAACAGGCCTGGGGGGACACGGAAACTCAAAAAATGTCTATCCGGATTAGTTCGGAACGGAATAGACCGGAAAATGAAGAAGGAAATACAGGAAAAGAAGAGTGGAGTGGTACTATAGATTTAATTACTTCAATTAATCGTACCCGGGATCTAACTTATGTTCCCAATTTACCTACTCAGATAAGTTTTGAGGGTGGATATTTACTAACTGAACAGGAGGAAAGTGTTTTAAATTATACCTATAATCTGCCTAATTTTGACGAAGACGGTTCGGTGATAAATTATAGCAGAAATAGAGGTGAAAACACGATTAGCCTGACTAAGGTTCCTACCCAGAAAAGGCTGCCTATTCCCCAGGTAAAGGATGTTAGAGGGCATTGGGCAGAGGCCGATATTATGCGTCTGTATAGCTTAGGAGTTTTTGATTGGAAGGATAATTATTTTGGTGCCAGACTGCCAATGACCAGATCCCAATTTGCTCGGGCCATTGCATTGACCCTTGAGCTTAAACCCAAAGAGGAAAAAAATTCGGTGCAAAGTATTTTGGGCAGGAATAATGCTAACCAAAATTCTGGCCAAAGCAAGTTCAGCGATGTGCCTGTTACTCATCCGGATTATCCTTATGTGCAATTAATTGAGGAGAAGGGGATTATTGCAGGAATTGGAGGGGGGCTTTTTGGTCCGGATAAAGCTTTAACCCGAGCCCAGGCTATTACAATTATTATTAGAGCCCTTGGTCTCCAGGTATTGGCTCCTACCCCAGGCTATTCAACTGGTTATAGGGATGATAATGCCATTCCTTCCTGGGCTAGAGATGAAATTTATGTGGCTAAAGAATTGGGTTTAGTTGTGGGAAGTGGTGGATATTTATATCCCAATGAGATTATGACCAGGGCTGAAACAGCGGTTTTATTGAATAAATTAATTACCTATCTTCAAAAGGATTTAAGGAATGATTATAGAGAAAGAATTATTTATTATCGTTAATTGACTGACTTTATCATAGAAATAATATAAAAAAGAGCAGAATAAAGGGTGGTTTTCAAAGGGGGTAAAGAGATAAGCTTTTTACCCTCTTTTTTATCGGTATTAGCTAACTGAGTTTTTATTACTTCTATCCTATTGCTGAACAAGTTCTATTTAGGAATATTTTGGCATATTTTTTTAAAGAGAGTGATCTGGTAGTTATAGCTCTTTTATTACATTCGTATTACATTCGACAGAGGAAGAGAACTTGAACCAGTGAAAAGGAAAAATTGGCTAAAATAGGGGGAGGTAATTGAAAAATGAAGGAAAATTTAGTGTTAGATAACGTTTCAAAAGCATTGATGGAGATCTGCACTAAAAACAATTTTCACAAAATCAAAAAGTTAGAGATTATTGTTGATAATTCCAGTGATCTTACCAGGCAGGAGCTATACGATTATTTAGAAATACATAACGCATCTGTTATTGGGGATTGGACAGAGATTTCTTTAAAAAGAGAAGATATTGGAGGGTTGACGGCAATTATCCATAATCTTCAGGGTGAACAATCTTAAATAATATGATTTGCCGGGCCCGAAGGAAATGGGCCTGGTTTATGGACAAGCCTAGAGATTAATTGATAAAATTAAAAAGAAATGAAAAGAACTTATGGTTTCCTTTAATTTTAAAAGGGGATAAAAACTGTTTATTCCGAAAAACTCATTGGTCTAGCTCAATGAAAGTTAAACCAATGGGAGAAAGGGGGAAGCAGAATTAATGGATATTAAAGAAAAAATAAAGTCTTACGCTCATCAACTGGGTATTCCTTTAGTTAGAATCACTACTGCTGACCCTTTTCCGGAGTTATTAAGACTTTTAGAAGAAAGGAAAAGATTAAATTATCTTTCCGGTTGGGAGCCTAAAAATTTTGAGTTAAGCTGTGCCCCTTCAGCTGTGCTTCCAGGAGCTAGATCTGTAATTTGTACTGCTGTTCCCTATTTAAATACTGCTTTACCTGCCCAAGTTGCAAAGGGTAGGGGGCTTATCAGTAAATTTTCCCTGGGGATTGATTATCATCGGGTGTTAAAGGACAAGCTTTTCAAGTTATTGGTTTATCTTAAAGAAATAAGACCTGAAACAGAGGGGGTTATCTGTGTAGATAATGGACCTGCCTTCGATCGGGCTTTAGCTTACCGCAGCGGTTTAGGTTTTTATGGGAAAAACAATGTTTTAATTACCAGGGAATTTGGTTCCTTTGTTTTTTTGGGAGAAATTATTACCAACCTGGAACTTGAGCCTGATTTTCCTTTGGACTTAAATTGTGGAGAATGTACCCTCTGTTTGGATAACTGTCCTTCAGGAGCTTTAGTCGAACCCTATTGTTTGAATGCATCCAGATGTCTTTCCTATCTTACCCAAAACAAAGGAGATATTCCTTTAGAATTAAGAGGATTTTTGGAAAATAAGATCTATGGCTGTGATCTTTGTCAAGATGTTTGTCCTTGGAATAAAAAAATTGTTTTTAATTGTGAACAGGACTTTTCCTGTTTTGAACATCTGAGAACTCCAGAGCTCACCAAAATTCTTCAGATGAATAATCAGGAATTTAAAGAAGTATTTGGGAAAACTGCGGCAGGCTGGAAAGGCAGAACTACTCTGCAACGCAATGCCCTTGTTGCTTTAGCTAATATGGGAGAAATTGATGCGGTTCCTATTATAAAGGATAAATTAAATGATGAAAGAGCCGTGATTAGATCCTATGCAATTTGGGCTCTGGTAAAATTATTGAAAAAAGATGCCCTTTCTATTCTTACTAAACATTTAAAAGGAGAAAAAAATGAAAAAATTAAATTAGAAATTGAAGGAATAATTGGCGAAATTGAAGATAATTAGCTCCCAATTTGATAAGTAGATTGAATTCCTCCTGAACATAATAATTATGAAAGGAGGATTTTTAATTGGGGAAAAAACAGCTAAAAAAAGGTCGGGCTGGTAAAAACAAGTATGACTTTTTTAATGAATTGGGGTATGAATTAACCGGTATCCAATTGGACCAAAGAAGAGAATTTCTGCAGGAGATAATGAAAAGACCAGAGGGAATAGCTGCCGACAAGGAAAAATTTATTCAAGGGATGCAGGTCGGGGCCCATAAAGTTTTACCGGTAAATAAAAAGGATGAAAAATTTATTAACAAGGTAGCACCTTTAGAAGATTAAGGAGGGAATTTTCCCTCCTTTTTTAGGTATAAAAATCCTTTTAAAGGATCAATTTAATAAAGGAGTAAAATATTTGAAATATGGGGAGGTTCTCTTGAAATCTAAGAGAAATGTAGCTGTTATTTTGCCTGCTTATAATGAAGAAAAATCAATAATTCCTTTATTTGACAAACTGATTAGAGTTGCCGGCAATCCCTTTTTTAATCTACGGATACTGGTAATTGATGATGGAAGTACGGATCGGACTGCCGAAATGGTTAATTGCTATGTACGGGCATTTCCCTTTATAAGTCTGTACAAACACGAAGAAAACAGGGGGCTGGGAGCAGCACTTAAAACCGGGATAGAAATTATTTTATCCGGAACTATTCCTGCAGATATTGTCATCACCATGGATTGCGACAATACGCATGACCCAGTTTTTATCCAGTCTTTAGTACAAAAAATCAATCAAGGTTATGATATTGCTATTGCTTCCAGATTTGTTTTGGGCGGCAAAGAATTGGGACTTAGCAGATTGCGAAAATTTTTAAGCCGGGGAGCCAGTCTGTTTTTGCGTCTTTTTATCAGTCTTAAGGGAGTAACAGATTATTCCTGCGGTTATAGGGCTTATAACATTTCTATTCTTCAAGCCGGTTGGAATAAATATAAGGAGCAGTTGATTACTAGTTGTGGATTTGATTGCATGGCAGAACTTTTAATTAAATTAGGCAAAATTGGGGCTAAAATAGCTGAGGTGCCTCTGGTATTGCATTATGAACGGAAGGTGGAGCAGAGCAAAATGAAGATAGTTAGGACAATTTTGAGTTATTTCCGTCTAGTCCGCTTAAGGGCAATAAGATAAACAGTACTGTTTAAGGAAGTAGGAGTATTAAAGACAAGAAGCTTAAAGTGGGTGAAAATATGTTGTTAACCCTTATTTTAACTTCAGTTTTCTTAGGGGCATTAGGGCAGATTTTCTTAAAAATCGGTGCCAATCAACTAAAGACATTCAGTCTTTCCTTGGATAAAATTATTTCTACCTTTTTTAAAGTAATTTTTACCCCATATGTTTTTTTAGGTTTAATTTTTTTTGGGCTTAGTTTTTTTCTTTGGGTAAAGGTGTTGACCCAGGCGGAATTAAGTTATGCTTATCCCCTGGTAAGTTTAAGCTACGTTATTGTTTCTCTTGCTTCTTGGTTGTTTTTTAAAGAGGGTTTAAGTCTGGGCAGGGTTTCAGGCTTGTTTTTTATTATTCTAGGAGTGAGTTTAATTGTTAGAAGTTGAATTAGTTTAGGTGATTAGAATGAAAAAGAAGTGGATAATTGTTTTGATTATTATTTTTGGGGTTTTATTAAGGTTGTATAAAATAAATTCTCCTTTAGCCGATATATCAGCTTGGAGACAGGTGGATACGGATTCGATTGCTAGAAATTTTTTACGTCTTAAGTTTAACATTTTTTATCCTCAACTTAATTATGACGGTCCTCCCCCTAATTATGCAGAGCTGGAATTCCAGCTGGTGCCCTTCCTTATTGCCCTGCTTTATAAATTGGGAGGAATAAAGGTTATTTGGGCCCGGCTGGTTCCGGTTGTTTTTGGAGCCGGCTCTATTTATTTGCTTTATTTGCTGACCAGAGAAGTGTATGATGAACAAACCGCTTATCTTTCAGCTTTTACTTTTGCAGTTCTTCCTTTAAACATTTACTTTCAAAGGGCAGTAATGCCGGAGTCGGCAATGATCTTTTTTTCTGTCGGCAGTCTTTATTTTTTTGACCAGTGGATCAAAACCGAAAGAAAAAAAGATTATTGTTGGGCAGTATTTTTTTTCGCCTTTGCCCTCTTAATAAAACTTCCCACGGGAATTTTGGTTTTGCCTCTGTTTTTTTTGGCATATGAGAAATTTGGGCTTTCCCTGTTTAGGCGCGGGGAAATTTACTTATTTGGGATTTTAACTTTTTCCCCGACTCTTATTTATTATTTCTTCCTTCATCAAATAGCCAGTCATACTTTTGTTAGTGGGATAGCAAAGGAACAGGTTTTTTCTAATTTTTTTTCTTCTATATTTGAATCTGATAATTTAAGTTATGTGTTAAATATAGTCTGCCATGATTTGCTTACTCCAATAGGCAGTATCCTTTTTGTTGCCGGTTTAATCTATAGAAGAAGAGATAAAAAGGAAGTTCTGATTTATTCCTGGACGGTTGCAGTAATAGTTTATCTCTTGGTGATTGTTACTAAAATACATTTAGAATACTACGTACTTCCCCTGGCTCCTGTAGCGGCAATTTTAATTGGTAAAATATTGACAGTTTTTTTTAAAAATAAAGACTATATTTGTCTTGGCCTGGTTTTTATAAGTTATTTACTGATTCAATCCTACCAGGAAATAAGGTATTACTATGTTCTGGATAGGGAAATTTTAAATCGGGGGGCGGAGGTTAACTCTCTTACTCCTCAAGAATCGCTGATTATTATTGATGAACTTTCTCCTGTGCTTTTACATGCGTCAGATAGGATGGGCTGGAGAATTGACCGTAAAGAACTTACTATTGATTTAGTAGAAGAATTAAAAAATAAAGGGGCGGACTATTATGTGCCTGCCCGTACCCCTTTAAGCGGAGAGATTAAAAATTATTTTGAAGAGAATTATGAAGTTATTTCGACACCCAGCGGATTGGAAATATACGGCTTACACCGGTAATTATTTATCCTTATGAAGTTTATCTTTATGAAGCCATTCGATTAATTCTTTTTGCCGGGCGATTTTAAGTTGTTTACCCCATTCTGTGTTCCAGTCGTAGAAACCTTTTCCGGTTTTACTGCCCAAATTTCCGGATCGTACTTTTTCTTCTAAAGAGGGAAAAGGGGTTTTACTGTCAGAGAGTTTGGGGAAAAGATAAGTTGAAATATTTAGGAAAATATCCAGTCCGCCTAGATCTGCACTTTCCAGGGGGCCAGTGACTGAAAGACGGCGTCCGAAACCGTATTTTACTGCATCATCTATTTCCTGAGGAGAAGCAACTCCTGTCTCTACTAAATAAAGGGCTTCCCTGAATAAAGCAAGCTGTAAACGATTGCCAATAAAACCTTCTATTTCCCTTTTTAAAATAACAGGCTTTTTATTTAGAGAAAGAATGAAATTATAAGCTAGATTAATAGAATCTTGGGATGTGGCCTTATTGGGCACGATTTCTACTAAAGGGATTAAATGAGGAGGATTCCAAAAATGAGTCACCAGCATTCTTTCCGGACAATCTAAGTCTTCAGCGATGGCAGTGGGACTTAATCCGGAAGTATTAGTGGCTAAAATTGCATGCTGGGGACAAAAACGACTAAATTTTTGAAAGAGCTCTTTTTTGACTGATAAATCTTCAGCGGCAGATTCTACTAAAAAATCCACTCCTTCGCAGGCTTCTTCCAGATCTTTTACTCCTTTAATTCTTTCTAAAATTAACTCGACTTCTTCTTGAGGTACAAGATTAGTTTCAACCAGAAGTTTTAGAGCCTGGTTAATGCTATTGAAACCTCTTTCTAGGCTTGCATCGGATCTTCCAAACATTTTTACTTGGTAACCGGCTTGGGCACAGGAAAGGGCTACCCCATGTCCCATTGTTCCCGTTCCGATACAAGCAACGGATTTAATTGGATTGGCCATGGAAATGATCCTCCTTTTTTGAATCTTTTGGTATAATTATATTTTATTTAAAAATAAGTAATATCCTTTATAATAAAAGTAATTAATCTAGACAAAAAGGGAGTGGCGGAAGGTGAGAAGTTTTATTGCCATTGATTTGCCGGGAAGAATAAAAGGAGAAATTGAAAAAATACAAAATTTGTTAAAAAATCAGGGTTTAAATTGCCGGTGGAAGCGGAGGGATAATTTTCACCTTACTTTAAAATTCTTAGGGGAAATTACTAATGAGCAGGCAGAATTGATAAAGAAAGAATTAGTTTTACCTGTGGGGGATTTTTCTCCCTTTACTCTTTCTATAACCGGTTTAGGTGCTTTCCCTAATACCAAAAATGTTCGGATTTTGTGGCTGGGGTTGGAAGGAGAGCTAGAGGTTTTAAATTCATTACAGTCTAGGTTAGAAAAAAGTTTGGAAGAATTAGGTTTCCCAAGAGAAAAAAGAAAAGAATTTACTCCTCACATTACCATCGGCCAGGATTTTAAAACTCCTTTCAATTGGAATAAGTCTAATTTAGATAAATTCAAATTTAATTTTCTTGTTCAGGTCAAGGAAATTGTTCTAATGCGGAGTGAACAGCTAAATGGAAAAAGAGTGTATACCCCGGAGGCAGTTTTTCCTCTTTCAACAAAATAGTTTTTTAGACAGAAAAATTACCTCCCTGTTTTTACAGGGAGGTAATTTTTTAAAGTGTACCTTCTTCGGGGTTACGAAAACGGGATTCGTCAATAGTTAAAGCATAGTCGATTTCTTTTAACATTTTCTCTTTATCCTGGGGGAGTTTGCCATATACATTCCAGTAGTTGGAGATGTGGTCGCTGAATAGCCAGCTAGTTATTCCTTCCAGGTTTTTGATGAATAGTTTTGTTTCTCTTAAAGCTTCATGAGGTGTAAGCAGGCCAAATTCTCCCCGTTTATACATATCATGCATAAGTGTTCCTGGAAAGGGCATAAATGTTCTCAATCTGATAAAGTCGGGGTTGATCTGATTTAAAACTTTGGCGCTATTAATTGCATGTTGATTGGTCATTTCCCGTCCGCCGACCCCAATCATAAT
>DUMD01000178.1 GCA_012840065.1 Clostridia bacterium | reverse complement strand
CCTCTTTTTTTCTTACAATTATATATTTAATTAAGGCAGAAGCAAGGCATGTATGACTATGACAAGGGGGGCGTGTCACAGTATGTGATAAGGGGACGCAAATAGTGTGAAAACTCCCGGTGATCGGCCTAGCGAAGTCAACCTGTTCCTCTGATCGTCAAAGGGTGCCAACCTCTCCCTCCAGATTGCGCGCGGGGATACTCCCGGTGATCGGTTATTCGAGACCGCCGGATACTTACTCAGCGCATAGTATTTTACAAGATCGGTGCCTAAAAACTTGCTTAGTCGTTTTTAACCGCTGGGCTACGCGGGAGGACAGTTGGTTTATTAATCTGAGTATGTGCCTAAGAATATGGATTGCCAAATCGGTATTTTTAACAAGGGGGGATTACGTTAACGATTTCAAAAGAAGGCCTTAAATCACTGTAATGTCGATAATCAATTAGACCGTCATGCAGCATTCTCCCAACTAAAATATGAGGGGCTATTCCAATTTTATATGCGTAATCCTTAATCACTTTTTTATCCTTATACAAATATTCTTTTAAAAATTTATAATATAGTTCATCCGGAATCAGATAATTTCTAGCCATTTTATCTGCTTCATCTTCTTCATTTTCATAACTAATATGAGATTCCTTTTTTCTGAGGTTAATCAAATGTGCTATTTCATGAAAGAAAGTAAACCAGAAAATATCTGCCCGTTTTCCTCTGACGCTTAACGCTAGAATAGCTTTATCTTTTTTCCATATAGTAGCCCCACATATATACGTTTTCGGGAGATATTCAACTAAAACCAAAGCAACCCCACATTGTGCACATAATTTTTGTATTTTCGGATAAAAAGTAGAGGGTTCTTCCATCGTTAGTTGTCTAAACGTGGGAATTAAACTTTTTAATTTTTTTCTGTTTATTCTTTCTGTTTTAATAAACTGGGCATCTAATTCTGCTTTTCTGAGCCATGCACATACACCAAGTTCAGATATTTCCTTTTGTTGCTTATGTTTTCTAAAAGCAGTTCCATATAAAATAGTTTTATATAATTTTGGTATTGAAGATAACTGAGCAACACCAAAAAAATCCTTTAAATTTTTTATTTGTTGTTTTTTATCGGGAGTGTCTTCAATCCAACCTAGCTTGCTCATTTCTTTATATGGTATTTCTTTCAATAATTTTAAATCAGCATTTAATTCATTCTGCTCTTCTAATCTGGCTTTGTCTAATTGATAATTGGCTTCTAAGTTCATCCAAAATTGTGCACTTGGGCCTATCACGGATTCCAGTTTTAAAGCGGTTTTATACGTAATAGGCGCCTTACCATTAAGAATATTGCACAAATGTTTGGGCGTTATGCCTAACCTGACAGCCAGTTCTTCTTGGGTGATACCCAAGAAAACCATATTCTCTTTAATAGTTTCTCCAGGCGGTATAGCTATGACAGGAGCAAAGCTATTTTCTTTTTTGTTTCCCATGATAATCAATCACCTCCTCAATCCTCACAACGGTAATACTGTCAAGGTCATCTAAGTTTGCATTTCCCTCTAAAATCGGCTTAAACACTAGTCTAAATGGATGAACTAAATCAACGGCAAACTCGTTAATCCTCTGACCTTCCAATCTATGCAATCTCGCCGCAGGTATTTTTTTAATGTCAGCTAAGTTGGGAGCACTTTTCAGTTCATTTACTCTTTGTGTAAGTTTGTTTCCTATTCTAGCCCCATATTCTTTTTGGGCTTCTTTGGGGTCCTCACACTGCTTTTTTAACTTCCTTGACTTGAAGTATATTTTCATTATATATAATCATTCCCCATTTGTCTATTTTTTATAACCTAATAGGTTAATAATATTATATCAGGAATGACAAAGAAATTACAAGTATTTGCCATGAATACCATTATTATACCAACCACCAATCCACCCCCCTGATCGCGCGAAAGACAATCTTGGTGATCGGTCAGACTGATCGTTCAGAGGAATACAGCCCTGATTGGTCCCTGGATCAGCCCCTGATTGGGCGTAGCAATTGATCATTGACAGACAGGTGATTAACTGTTATAGTACATTACAGGAGTAATGCACTGAGGTGCATTAAGGGGGTGGGG
>DUMD01000177.1 GCA_012840065.1 Clostridia bacterium | reverse complement strand
TCCTAGGTCTAATGAATCTGTTAGAACAATATCTTGAAAAAGAAACAAAAAATCTTGTTGCCAATGGCGTTAAACTTTGCTTTTTAGGTGATTTATCTGCATTAAGTCAAAGACTGCAGGATAAAATAGAAGAGTCTATAGAGCAGACTAGAAATAACACTAATTTAACTTTAAATATCGCTTTAAATTATGGAGGAAGGGCTGACATTGTAAATGCAGCAAAAATTTGTGCAAAAAAAGTACAGTCTGGTACGTTAAAAATAGAGGAAATAGATGAAGATTTTTTTGCTTCTCAATTATCTACAGGTCATTTACCCGATCCTGAGCTTTTGATTAGAACTAGTGCAGAAATGAGAGTAAGTAATTTTTTGCTATGGGAAATTGCTTACTCTGAGATTTGGGTTACTCCTGTGCTTTGGCCGGATTTTAAAAATGAACACCTCCTGGAAGCTATAAGCTGGTTTTCTAAAAGAGACAGAAGATTTGGTGGGATTAACTCATAATAAAAATAGAAAGGAAGTTAGTTGCTTTGCTTAAGAGAGTAATTAGTGCACTTATTGCTGTACCTATATTACTGATTGTAATGTATTTAGGTGGAATTTTTTTTACTCTAGGTATTGGTTTTTTGATTTATTTAGGCTTAATCGAATATCATACTATGTTAGAGAAATCAGGTTTAAAACCGTTAAAAGCATTAAATTATTGTGCAGCTGCTGCAGTCATAATTGCTGCTTACTTGGGTAATTTGCAACTATTAACCATTATAATTATATTGTTTTTTATAATTTTGTTTATCTTTTTAATTTTTAATTATACGAAACATGATTTAAAAGATTTGTTTTATACTTTTAGTGGTCTGGTTTATGTTGCCTTTCTTTTTAGTTATCTAATTATTATTCGGTTGCATTTGCATAAAGGATTAATGTTTCTCATTTTAATTATTGCTTGTGTTTGGGTTAATGATTCTGCTGCCTATTTTGTTGGAAGTTATTTAGGGAAAAATAAACTTTGTCCAGAAATAAGCCCTAATAAGACTGTTGAAGGTTCAGTTGGAGGGATAATCGGTGCTCTTATTGTAGCATTTATAGGTGGACTAATTTTAGATTTTAACTTTATCCACTCTTTGGTAATCGGTTTGGTGACTGGAATTTTGGGACAGTTTGGTGATTTAGCTGAATCAATCCTAAAAAGATATTTTAAAATAAAGGATTCTGGAAATTTCATGCCCGGACATGGTGGAGTTTTAGATAGATTTGATAGCATCTTATTTACTGTTCCCCTGTTGTATTACTATTTATTATTATTTATGAATTAAGGTTAAAAGGATGGGTGATTTTTTTGAAGAAAATTGCGATTTTAGGTAGCACGGGTTCCATAGGCAGACAAACTTTAGATGTAATCAGCAATTATCCAGACTTATATCAGGTTGTAGCTTTATCTGCTGGAGAAAATGTTGAACTGTTGAGACAGCAAATAAAAAGATTTAAACCTAAAATTGTTTCCGTTAAAAATACGGTTAAAAGAGAGGAATTATTGAAAAATGAGGATCTAGATGTGGAAGTATTAACTGGTGAAACAGGCATGTGTTTGATTGCTTCTTTGGAAGAGGTTGATTTGGTTGTAGTCTCTGTTGTGGGGATTATTGGCTTAAAACCTACTTTAGCAGCCATTAGCTCAGGAAAGACTATTGCTTTAGCTAATAAGGAGACATTAGTAACTGCAGGGGAACTTGTTATGCAAACTTGTAAACAACATAATGTTAATCTTCTTCCTGTTGACAGCGAACATAGTGCAATTTTCCAGTGTTTGCAGGGTGAAAATGTTTCTTCTGTATCCAGACTCATTTTAACTGCTTCCGGCGGTCCTTTTCGTACAGCTGAGTTGGAACGGCTTAAAAGAGTTACTGTAAAAGATGCCCTAAGACATCCTAACTGGTCCATGGGGAAAAAAATTACTATTGACTCTGCTACCATGATGAATAAGGGGTTAGAAGTTATTGAAGCCAGATGGCTTTTTAATATTGATTATGAACAGATTGAAATAGTAGTTCATCCCCAAAGTATAATCCATTCTATGGTGGAGTTTGTAGATGGTTCCGTAAAAGCACAATTAAGTAATCCGGACATGAGGCTTCCTATCCAGTATGCTCTTTTTTATCCAGAAAGAAAATATACTAATTACAATAAAATAAAATGGGGTAACCAAATGAACCTATCCTTTGAACCACCGAATTTTGATAAATTTCCTTGCTTAAAATTAGCTTATTGGGCGGGAAGAGCAGGAAAAACTTATCCGACGGTTTTAAATGCAGCTAATGAAATTGCAGTGGACAGCTTTTTAAAAAATAAAATATCATTTTTGGAAATACCGGAAATAATTGAGCGGGTTTTAGAAAAACATACTCCTCTACCAGCTAAAAATTTTGAGGAAATCCAGGCTGCTGATGAATGGGCGAGATTAGAAGCAAATAAATATATTTCAAAATAAGGAGCTGAAGGGAGGTATTTTATTGCTGACAATTGTTTCATTTCTAGTTGTATTTGGAATGGTTGTTTTTATTCATGAATTGGGCCATTTTTTAGTAGCTAAGTTATTTAATATTGAAGTGACTGAATTTGCTTTAGGCTTTGGACCAAAATTGATTTCTAAGAAATATGGAGAAACTAGATATGGAGTAAAGCTTATCCCATTGGGCGCGTATGTAAAAATAGCGGGTATAGATATTGAAGAAGTTGAAACTGAAAGGAGTTTTAATTATAAACCACTTTGGCAGAGGTTTCTAGTTATTTTTACTGGACCTCTTATGAATTTTGTTTTAGCAATTGTTTTATTTTTCTTGGTTTTTCTTATTACAGGGATACCATCCGGAAGTTCTATTGAATTGGGTACTCTCCAGCCCAATGCTCCAGCTATTTTAGCTGGATTGCAAACAGGGGACAAAATCATTGCTATTAACGGGCAGAAAATAACTAATTTAAGACAAGCGGTACAAATAATTGAAGCTAACCCTAATCAAAGTATAGTTTTTGAAATTCAGAGACAGGATGAAACATTGAAAATTCCTGTTACACCTAGGCCTGATCCTAATACTGGCTTAGGTAAGATCAGTGCAGATATATTAGAAAAACCTATATTGACGAAGATAGGTTTTTTGCCTGCTTTGAAGTATGGTTTTACTTGGACTTTTCAAGTAATTGGAATAATTATAAATGGTCTAAAGGAAATGATCATCGGGAGAATAGCTCCTGATTTTACAGGACCGGTTGGAATAGCCCAACTGGCAGGTGAAGCTGCCAGATCCGGCTTAGTAGATCTTTTTTGGCTTGCTGCCATTTTAAGTGTTAATTTAGGTTTGTTTAATCTTTTACCTATACCGGCATTAGATGGTGGAAGATTATTATTCTTTGTGTTTGAACTAGTAAGAGGTAAACCTGTTGATCCACAAAAAGAACAGCTCGTGCATTATGTTGGCTTTATTTTAATGATGATATTATTTTTCATTGTTACCTATAAAGATATTATGAAGTTGACTTTAAATTAGAAAAAGTACCAGGTTTGGTTTTTCAACATTAGCTAAAATCCGAATTTTGTTATGCAGCAGAAAATGTTGACAGGTGATTTGTCTAACATTAGCGGAAATTTGCTATCTAGATCTAATAGTTAAGATTTGGGGTTATTTGCTTTAGAGGAGTTGAAAATGTAATGGCAGTTGTGAATAATATAGAAAATATGAATAACCTACAGCATATTAAACGAAGAAAAACAAGGGTTGTATCTGTTGGAGGTATTTTTATAGGTGGGAATTACCCAATAACTGTTCAGTCTATGACTAATACAGATACAAGAAAAATTGAGGATACTGTTAAACAAATAAAGAATTTAGAAAAAGAAGGCTGTGACCTAGTTAGGGTGGCAGTTCCTGATATGTCTGCCGCTTTAGCTTTAAATCAGATAAAAGAGCAGATTAAGATACCTTTAATTGCTGATGTTCATTTTGATTATAGGCTTGCTTTGGAAGCTATTAAACAGGGAGTTGATGGATTGCGCATTAACCCTGGTAATATAGGTTCTAAAGATAAAATTAAAATGGTGATTGAAGCGGCTCAAAAGAAAAATATCCCGATAAGAATCGGAGTGAATGCAGGTTCGTTAGAAAAAAGGTTGGCTAAAAATAAAAAAGCTTCTATTGCTGAATTAATGGTAGAAAGTGCTCTTAATCAAGTTGAAATATGTGAAGAAATGGGTTTTTTTAACTTATTGGTATCGCTTAAAGCTTCTGATATTTTGACTACTGTAGAAGCATATAGATTAATTGCTAAAAATACAGATTTGCCCTTACATTTGGGAATTACTGAGGCAGGGACTGTTTGGGCTGGAACTATAAAATCTGCAATTGGTATAGGTGCTTTGCTTTTAGATGGTATAGGAGATACAATTCGTGTTTCTCTTACTGGGGATCCGATTGAAGAAGTAAGAGTAGGAAAACAAATTTTAAAGAGTTTAGGTTTGAAAAATGAAGGAATAAATTTTATATCCTGTCCTACTTGTGGAAGATGTGAAATAAATTTAATAAATCTGGCTAAGGAGGCAGAAGAAGCTCTTAAACACATCAAAGAGCCATTGACAATAGCCATTATGGGTTGTGCTGTAAATGGGCCGGGTGAAGCTAAAGGAGCTGATCTGGGAATAGCCGGTGGAAAAGGGGAAGGTTTATTATTTAAACATGGACAAATAATAAAGAGGGTAGCAGAAAATCGATTGTTAGATGCATTATTGGAAGAAGTTAATTTAACATTGGAAGAACTAAAGAGTAAAAAGGCAGAAAGTTGACATGCATAATGTCCTTTGATACAATTAGCTTTAAATGGAAAAACTTTAGAATGAGGTACTCATCCAGATATGGATGAGATTTCTTATTTAACTAACGGTTCTACTAGTATTGTCTGATAGGAGGAGTTTTTATGAAGATGTCACAACTTTTTTCTCCAACTTTGCGAGAAACACCTGCGGATGCTGAGATAATAAGTCATCAATATATGTTGAGAGCAGGCTTTATAAGAAAAGTTGCTGCTGGTATTTATACTTATCTTCCATTAGGGTATAGAGTTATTCGAAAAATTGAACAAATTGTAAGAGAAGAAATGAATAAAAAAGGTGCACAAGAACTATTGATGCCTGCTTTGCAACCTGCTGAATTATGGCATGAAAGCGGTAGATGGGATATATACGGTAAAGAGTTAATGCGCTTGCGTGATAGGCATGAACGTGATTTTTGTCTTGGACCCACCCATGAAGAAGTTATTACTGATTTAGTAAAAAGGGAAGTAAATTCTTACCGTCAACTACCCCTTCTTCTTTATCAAATCCAAACAAAGTATAGGGATGAGATTCGACCTCGTTTTGGTTTAATGCGGGGTAGAGAGTTTATAATGAAAGATTTATATAGTTTTGATCGGGATAAAGAGGGTTTGGATGAGAGTTACAAAAAAATGTATGATGCTTATTGCCGGATTTTTGAAAGATGTGGGTTAGAATACCGTTCTGTTGAAGCGGATTCTGGGGCAATTGGAGGAAGCTCATCTCATGAATTTATGGTTATTGCAGATTCTGGAGAAAGTGTGATAGCTTATTGTGAAAATTGTGATTATGCTGCAAATGTTGAAAAAGCTACTTTTGCGATGAAAGTGGAAAATAGCAAATCTGTGCTGCAGGATTTAATAAAGGTAGAAACTCCAGGTGTTAGGACAGTAGCTGAGCTAGAACAGTTTTTTAATCTAGCGGCTAAACAAATATTAAAAACTTTAATTTATGAAACTGAAAAAGGCTTTGTGGCAGTTGTTTTAAGAGGAGACAGGAACGTAAACGAAGTAAAATTACAAAATGTATTAGATAGCAAATATGTAAATCTAGTAAATGAAGATAGGGTAAAAGAATTAATTGGCTGCGAAGTTGGCTCAATCGGACCTGTTAATCTTCAAGAAGAAATAATTTTAGTTGCTGACCGAGAAGTCCCATATGTTTTGAATGCTATTTGTGGGGCAAATGAAACAAATAGACATTATCAAAATGTAAATTATGGAAGGGATTTTGAAGCTAATATTATTGAGGATATTGCTTTGGTGGAGGCAGGCGACCCCTGTCCGAAATGTCAAGGTCCTCTTCATATTACTAGAGGAATTGAGGTTGGACATATATTTAAACTAGGCACGAAATATAGTGCTGCGTTAGAGGCAACTTTTTTAGATGAAGATGGTCAAGCCAGATACTATGAGATGGGTTGTTATGGCATTGGCATTGGTAGGACAGCAGCAGCAGCAATTGAACAAAACCATGATGAGCATGGTATAATTTGGCCTGTTTCAATTGCCCCTTACCATGTAGTAATCATTCAAGTGCATGATAAGGAAGAAAAACAAAAAGAAATTTGTGAGGAACTTTATAATCAATTGACAGACAATGGAATTGAAGTTGTCTACGATGATCGTAAAGAAAGAGTTGGGGTTAAATTTAAAGATGCTGATTTGATAGGTTTCCCTTTAAGAATAGTAGTTGGACCTAAAACTATAAATGATGGAACTGTTGAAGTAAAAATAAGGAAAACTGGGGAACAGCTAGTTCTACCTTTAACAGATGTAAATAGTTGGGTAAATAATTATATTACAAGTTTTCTGGGGAAATAGAAAATGCTGCAACCTAATTTTACCCAGGAGGTTGATCTTTTTGTTAATAGCTGCAGTTATTCCGGCCTACAATGAGGAAAAAACCATTGGAAGAGTTATTGAAGTTTTAAAAAAGGTTGTGGTCATTGATGAGATCATTGTAGTCAGTGATGGCTCGGTGGATAGGACTGCAGAAATTGCTTTTGAATTAGGTGCTCAGGTTATTGAATTAAAACAGAACATTGGAAAAGGAGGAGCAATGAAAATTGGTATAGAAGCGACTAATGCTGATATTATTCTATTTTTAGATGCAGATTTGATTGGATTACAAGAAGAACATATTTTTAATCTCCTCCTTCCTGTGATAGAAGATAAGGCAGATATGACAATTGGTGTTTTTGGAGGGGGACGGGTGATAACAGATTTAGCACATAAATTTGCCCCATTTCTATCAGGTCAAAGAGCGGTAAAGAGAGAAATTTTAGATGGGATTAGTGATTTGGATTTAACTAAGTTTGGAGTAGAAGTGGCATTAACGAGATATGTAATAAATAACAATTTTAGGATAGAAGAAGTAGAATTATTTAATTTAACTCATACCATGAAGGAAGAGAAGTTAGGGATTGTGAAAGGTTTTGCTGCCAGATTAAGAATGTATTGGGAGATAGCTAAATGGGTAGGTAGATTAAGGGTGTGAGGTTTGATGGAAAAATTTAAATTGCTTTTTCTTTCTGTAGAAATAGGGGCTGGTCATACAAGAACTGCTCAAGCAATAAGTAAGGTTTTACCTGAGGTTATTCCTAATTCAGAGGTTCGGATAGTAGATTTTTTTAATTATATGAATCCAATTATGCGTAAAGCTCTTGTTGATGGATACATCGAGATAATAAAAACAACACCTGCTATTTACCGCTATCTTTATAATAGGGCAGAAGAACGGGAAAGTTTATTAGAGTTTAATAAACTCTTGGACCTAGCCAGTAAAGTAAAGCTGAAAAAATTGTTTGCTGAATTTAATCCTGATATTATTGTTAGCACCCATGCTTTTCCTTCTGGGGTTTTGTCAGTGCTTAAGGAAAAAAGAAAAATTACAAAACCTATTGTAACTATAATAACGGATTATACAGCTCATCCTTTTTGGATTTATCATAATATGGATAAATATATAGTAGCAACTGAGGAAATAGCGAATATTTTAAAAATGAAAGGTATTAATCAAACTAAAATACATACAACCGGAATTCCTATTGACCCAATATTTAAAAATGTACCGTCAAAAACCGAAGCAAGAATTAATTTAGGTTTGGACAGGGAATTATTTACAGTTTTAATCTCTGGAGGGGGGTTGGGACTTGGCCCATTAGAAACCATAGTCAATAATTTGGCTGCTACAGATCTTCCTATTCAGATAGTTGTGATGGTAGGTAAAAACGAAATCTTGGAACAGCGAATTAAACGTGCTAGGTGTGGGGCTAAAGTGCCTATAAATGTAATAGGTTATACTAATAATGTTCATCAATTGATGGCAAGCGCAGATTTGCTTATTTCCAAGCCAGGGGGATTAACCTGTGCAGAGGCGTTATCTATAGGGTTACCTATAATTGTTTCTTCACCTATCCCTGGCCAAGAAGAGAGAAATTCTAAGTTTATTGTAGATTCAGGAGTGGGTATGAAATTAGAAAAGCCTGAAGAAGCAGGCCATCTTATTAGCCGGTTAATGGAAGATAAAAATACATTGATGCGGATGAGAGAGAAGGCTTTAAGTTTAGGAAAGCCGGATGCTGCCTATTCCGCCTGTCAAATTTTGAAGCAGGTGTATCTATCTTAGAGGGAGGGAGAAGAGTGATTAATAATTTTGATCTCTTGGTCCGTCTAGGACT
>DUMD01000013.1 GCA_012840065.1 Clostridia bacterium | reverse complement strand
TGCAGCCTTTGCAGCTTTGAAAGATACCTTTGTTTCCATGGGTATCAGTTTAGATCATGTTCACCGGGTTGCTGTAATTGCTTCCGGTACTCTGGATACCTTACCTCACCAGGGTGCACAGATTACCCTTTTGAACATCTGCGGAATGACCCATAAGGAAGCTTATTTTGATATAGCGGTTACCCAGATTATTATTCCTTTCATCGCTCTAGGTGTTGTTATTCCGATCATGTCTATGGGTGTTTTCTAAGGATAAAAAAGGGGTATTAAACTAGAAGACCTTGAACTTTAGGCAGGAAGAGAGAGCGTTTTAAGCTCTCTTCCTGTCTATTTATGAGATTTAAAATAGCCATTTGGCTAAAGTAAAGAGTAGTTTAGGAATTTGGGCCGGCAGCAAGCTGGCGGAGAGGGAGGAGGAGAATTTTTATTTTTATGGAATGAATATAGTGCCTACTTCTGTGATTTAAAGGAAAGAAAGGAGGGAAATAATGAAAAATGTAATCTCTTTATCTGATTTTAACTATTCATTCCCTGGCTTTCATTTTAATTTTTCCTGTCTGGAGTACTTTTCCATACCGGTTTTGGTTTTAGATAAATCCAATGATCTTGTCTTCTATAATAAGGAAGCCGACAACTTATTTTCTTTAAAAAAGCGTGATGAAAAAGACTACAATGAGTTTAAAAAAAGTGTCAGTTCTACCGTTTCCTATACGGAAATATCCAATGAGGTTCAAGAACCAAGATATGGCAATATGTTTAGCTATAAAGAAAATAATTATGTTTATGATTTAATTCCTCTGATTGTAAAGAATGAGGTTAAATATAAAGTTGTTTTTATTAGAAATCAGACTTCTATAAACCAATCCGAGAAGACAATTTACTACCTTCAACGGGAAAATTATATTCTTAGGAAGATAATAGATTCTTCTTATGACGGGATCTACATCACCGATGGGGAAGGGAAAACTTTATATTTTAACGATGCCTTTATTAGAATTTCCGGTTTTAAACGGGAAGAAGCATTGGGGGTAAAAGTTCAAGACCTAGTTGCCCGGGGTTATCTCCCTAAATCCTGTGCAGCGGAGGTAATTAAACAGAGAAAATCCGTATCAATGACCATTGATTATCCCAATGGTACAGAAGGAATGTTGAGCGGCAGTCCTGTTTTTGATGAAAACGGGAATCTTGTCCGGACAATTCTCAATGTTCGGGATATGAGTGAATTAAACCGTTTGAATGAGGAATTAAAAAATGCCTATGCCCTTACTGCTTCTTATCGCCAGCAATTAAAAGAGGTACAGCTGGAATATCAGCAAAAATGCAATATAGTTTATAAGAGCAAAGCAATGGCAAATATCATAGATTTGGCTACTAAAGCGGCTTCGGTGGATTCTCCCGTTCTTATTCTTGGGGAGTCGGGATGTGGCAAGGATGTTATTGCCAAATTTATTCACAATATTGGAGAAAGGTCGAAAAAGGGAGATTTAATAAAAATCAATTGCGGAGCCATCCCGGAAACTTTACTGGAATCCGAGCTCTTT
>DUMD01000176.1 GCA_012840065.1 Clostridia bacterium | reverse complement strand
AATGAAAGATGTATTGCAATATTTGGGTATTAAACCTACTGAGCCTATAGCTAATAGCTCTAACCAAACAACCGAGTCTCCTGGTTCAGAAGAGGAACTCTTTTCAGTTCCATCTGTAATTAACCTATCCGTAGGGGAAGCTCAGAAACTCTTAACTGAAGCAGGTTTTAAAACTAGTCTTAATGGAGAAGGGGAAGTTGTTTGGCAGCAGACACCTTTACCCGGAGCAATGGTGCCCAGGGGTACAGAAGTAATTATTAGTATCCAGCCAAAACTAGAACTGGGATCTAATTTGGTGACAGTGCCGGATTTAACCGGACTAACTATGAGGGAAGCTGCTAAAATCCTGGCTGATCTGGGGCTTTTACTAAATCCTGAGGGTAGTGGAGTTGCTGTTAGACAGGAGGTTGTTCCTGGAACTAAAGTAAGAGTTCATACTCCTATAACTATCTATTTTGAACCGCCTAGTGAACCTACGGAGGGGATTTTTAGACCCAATCCTTTAGATGAAGACCTTTATTAGCATAAATTTTTATTAGTTTAGGAAAGCTTAAAGTATGATTGGATAGTTTAGAAAAGGAGGATAAATTTGAAAAGGATAAATTTAAACAATCTTTTGGAAGGTGTAGATTTAATAGAGATAATAGGAGATTCAACTATAGAAGTGACAGGTCTGGCCTATGATTCACGCCAAGTTAAACCGGGAAATATTTTTGTTTGTATTAAAGGATTCAAAAGCGATGGACATAATTATATAGCAGACGCCTGCCGCCGCGGAGCGGTAGGCGTTGTGGTGGAAAGAACCGTTGATGATCTTGATGGTTTAACTGTAATAAAAGTTCCGGACAGCCGGCTAGCCCTAGCCCAACTGGCTGTCCGCTTTTATAATTTTCCTTCCCAATCTTTAGGCTTAATTGGGGTTACAGGAACAAATGGGAAGACTACTACTACCTATCTTATTGAGTCTATCCTGCAGGAAAATGGTAAAAAGACTGGTTTAATAGGAACAATTGCTAATAAAATAGGAAATAAAAGTTTTGCTGTAGAACATACTACTCCAGAGTCGTTAGATTTGCAGCAGTTTTTAAAAAAGATGGTTAAAGAACAGGTAGAATGGGCTGTAATGGAGGTGTCCTCTCATGCTCTTTCCTTGCATCGGGTAGATGAAACTTATTATGATCTAGCTGTGTTTACTAATTTAACCCAAGACCATTTGGATTTTCATCTTGATTTTGATAACTATCTAGAAGCAAAATTAAAACTGTTTAGGATGTTGAAAAAAGGACCGAAAGGTAAAACTGCTAAAGCGGTTATTAATTTGGATGATTTTTACGGCAAGGATTTTATTCAAGCTGCAGAAGGACTAGATATAATAACATACGGGATCAACTCATCGGCTCAGGTAAAGGCCAAAGAAATAAAAATTACAAGTAAAGGGGTTACTTTTACGCTTGTAAGTAGAGAATGGACGGATAAAATAAAATTAAACACTCCTGGTTTATTTAGTGTATATAATGCTTTAGCGGCTATTTCAGTAGGTTTGGCTTTAAATATTCCCAGAGAAAAAATTATTGCCGGATTAAGTAAGGTTAAAGGTGTACCGGGAAGGTTTGAATCCATTGATTGTGGACAGGATTTTGGGGTTATAGTTGATTATGCCCATACGCCGGATGGTTTGGAAAACATTTTGCAAACAGCTAAACAATTTGCGCAGCGTAAAATTATTCTTGTTTTTGGCTGCGGGGGAGATAGGGATAAGAAAAAGCGTCCTCAAATGGGTCAGATAGCTTTAAGATATGCCGATAAATGTATAATAACTTCTGACAATCCGAGATCAGAGGATCCTTTAGCTATTATAGAGGATATTTTAACAGGCATAAGAGGAATAAAGGAGTTCGAGGGAAAATATACGGTTATTCCGGATCGAAAAGAAGCAATTTTTTATGCTATATCCGAAGCAGAGAAAGATGATTTAGTGATTATTGCGGGTAAAGGCCATGAAAATTACCAAATTCTAAAGGATAAAACTATTCATTTTGACGATCGGGAAGTAGCTAGGGAAGTTTTAAAAGGAGGAAAAAAATGAGCCTGTTTACGATTGCAGAAATACTAACTGCTACAGGAGGCAGATTAATTAAGGGCAATACATCTAGTCAGGTTGATGGAGTTTCTATTGATACAAGAACGATTAAACCAGGTGAACTTTTTATTCCCTTATCTGGGGAAAAATTTGATGGTCATGATTTTTTAGTAAATGCTATTCAAAAACAAGCATCGACTTTAATTATAAGGGAAAATTATTCTCTTAATGATGAAGTATTAAAAGCTGAAAATATTATTTCGGTGAGAGATTGTCTAATGGCTTTACAGGATTTGGCCAATTATCATCTGAATAAAATTAGACCTAAGGTTGTTGGCATAACAGGCAGTACTGGTAAAACGACGACTAAGGAAATGGTTGCTTCCGTATTAAGTCAACGGTATGGAGTGTTGAAAACTTTAGGCAATTATAATAATGAAATTGGCCTTCCCCTTAGTATTTTGAATTTGAAGCCGAACCAGCAAATTGCTGTTTTAGAAATGGGAATGAGTGGATTAGGTGAAATAAAAAGATTAACGGAAATAGCTCCTCCTAATTTGGCAATTGTGACTAATATTGGAGTTACTCATCTAGAAAAATTAGGTTCAATAGAGGGAATTGTCCAAGCTAAGGGGGAATTACTGGAAGCTTTAACGACAAAAGGAATTGCTGTCTTAAATGCAGATGATCCCCAAACAAATAAACTTATTCCTAAAGTTAAAGGGAAAATTTTTTTAGTGGGTGAAAAAAATGAAAGAGCAGAATTACGGCTTTTGAATATTAAATCCTCCGGAGAGCATGGGGTGAATTTTTCGGTTAGTTTTGAAAACAAATTCCAGGATTTATTTGTACCTATCCCTGGCAAACATAATGCAATAAATGCCTTATTTGCTGTAGCAACAGGACTAATATTAGGTCTTAATTTTGAGGAGATTGCAAAAGGATTATCTGAAGTGAAAGCTGAGAAAATGAGGCTTAATTTGGTAAAGAGCTCTAAAGGAATAAGGTTTATCAATGATGCTTATAATGCAAATCCAACTTCAATGATTGCTGCTTTAGAGGTGTTAAGTGAGCTGGATGGCAATAGAAAGTTTGCTGTCCTAGGTGATATGCTTGAATTAGGACAGTATGCAGAAGAAGCTCATAGGCGAATTGGCCGGGCAGTGGTAGAGAGGAAAATTGATTATTTATTTACTTTAGGAGAATTTGCCGGCTTGATGGCGGAAGAAGCTCTTAAAGCAGGGGCAAAAGCTGAAACAGTATATGCCTATAATTCCAGAGAGGAATTAGCTAAAACCTTGAAAAAATTTTTATCTCCAGGTGATCTAGTTTTACTTAAAGGGTCCCGAGGAATGGGGATGGAAGAAATTATAAAGTATTTGGAAAATTAGAGAGAAGGGAAGTAGACTTTTTATGAATAGGTTAATTGCAGCAGCGGGACTGTCATTTTTAATTTGTTTTGTTTTAGGACCAGTCTTAATCCCAATTTTGCGGAGATTAAAATTTGGTCAGAATATTAGGACTGACGGTCCCCAGAGCCATTTTAAAAAAAGTGGGACTCCTACTATGGGAGGTATTATGATTTTAGCAGCTATTACCATATCTTATTGGACTTTTTCTGATAAAAGTATAACCACTTATCTTGTTTTACTGCTTACACTTGGTTACGGTCTGCTTGGTTTTATAGATGATTTTATTAAAACAGTAAAAAAACGATCTTTAGGATTACGAGCTAACCAAAAAATTTTTGGACAAATAGTCTTGGCTTTAGCTTTAGTATTTTTGTCTATGACTTATTCTGGGATAAATACAGAGGTGTTTTTTCCTTTCCTAAATAAAACAATTGATTTGGGCTGGTTATATCTTCCTTTTGTCTTAGTTGTAACCTTAGGAGGTTCCAATGCTGTCAATTTAACAGATGGTTTAGATGGTTTGGCTAGCGGAATAACAGCTTTAGTAGCTTTGGGATATGCCATTATTTTATTATCTTTAGGTCATGTAGAGCTTGCTATTTTTTGCAGTACTATATCCGGTGCTTGCCTAGCTTTTATTTGGTATAACTCTAATCCGGCTCAAGTTTTTATGGGAGATACCGGGTCTTTAGCCTTAGGTGGAGCTTTGGCCCTGGTGGCAATTTTAAGTAAAACGGAATTTCTGCTTGTTATTTTGGGAGGAGTTTATGTAATTGAAGCCCTGTCCGTCATTATCCAAGTAATTTCTTTCCGTTTTACCGGTAAAAGAGTATTCAAAATGAGCCCTATCCATCATCATTTTGAATTATCCGGGTGGCCTGAACAAAAAGTGGTGATGAGATTTTATATAATTACCATTGTGTTTATTATCATCGGCTTGATAAGTTGGCCCATTAGGCCTTAATTTCATTTGCACAAGCATAAATAAAGAGGTGGAAAGATGAAACTCACTGAAAAAAAATGTTTGGTTATTGGGATGGGCAGAAGCGGCATGGCTGTTGCTAAACGACTTAGTACTTT
>DUMD01000175.1 GCA_012840065.1 Clostridia bacterium | reverse complement strand
TATTAGGATTTGCCGGCATCCATTTAAAACCGAAAAGTATAATAAAAGGAAAAAACTTAATTTATTTACTTGCTTCCGGAGCAGCCATAGGTCTAAATTGGATACTTCTTTTTCAGAGTTATAAATATACAACAATAGCCAATGCTACTTTAAGCTATTATTTTGCCCCTGTTTTTGTAGTAATCTTATCACCCTTTGTTTTAAAGGAGAAATTCACAAAAATCAAATTCTTTTCTGTTCTGGGAGCTATGACCGGTTTATTTCTTATCCTCAGTCATCAACCGGAAACAGCGCAGCCGGCAGCCAACCACTTTTTAGGAATCTGCTATGGGCTGGCAGCAGCAACCCTTTATGCCAGCGTAATTTTGCTGAATAAAAAATTAGGAGACCTGCCAGGGTATGAAATAACCCTAATTCAAGTCTCTATTGCTGCCCTGGTACTGCTGCCCCTCGCTCTGATTAGAAACAATTTACGTCTTGAGAGCTTTCAGGTCAATAACCTGCTCCCTATTTTTATTTTAGGAGCCGTACATACAGGCCTAGCCTACCTGCTTTACTTCTCCAGTTTCAAAAAGGTTAAAGCCCAAAATATAGCTATTTTAAGTTATCTTGATCCCATGTCCGCTCTTATTTTTAGTGTTTTATTTTTAGCTGAACCTCTCCATATCTGGCAAATTACAGGAGCTATTCTAATTTTAGGTTCCACCCTTTTAGGACAGCTCCCGGAAAAAAGCACAGCGAAGAAAATCTCAAAAACTGAAAAAATAACTTTTTGATAAATTTAATACTTGAGAAGATAAATATTGGAAACTAAATGTAAATTTTTCCGTCTACATAGAAAGAAATAAGGAGGTGTTTTTTTACTATGCCTAAAACAAAAAAATTGTTAATCACCGGCATTATTATTACATCCCTAATTTTTATCTTTGCCGCAACCATCTATGCTTCCCCAACTAAAATCAAATTGACTGTAGATGGCAAAGTAATTTCTTTATCTATTCCTCCCGAATTGGTAAACGGAAAAGTTATGGTTCCCCTAAAGGACATTACTGAACCTTTAAAATTACAAGTGGATTATAACCAAGAACAGGAAATCCTTATTATTACAAAAGGGGATATTAAACTGGAAATGGGTCTTAATCAGACAACTGCTGTTAAGAACGGGAAAAATATTACTCTTGATGCTCCCCCCTTCCTTAATAAGGATAAGCTGATGGTTCCTTTGGAATTTATCTCTAATAATTTGGGGATGAACGTAAATTGGAACGAAAAAACCCAAACCCTTTCAATTGAAGCCAAAGGTCTGCCGGTATTGAAATCTTTTGAACATTTAAAAGAACTTTTAGAAAACAGCCAAAATCAGAACATGAACTTTTTCCGTCGTCTAACTAAAGATCTTGCTGTTATGGAAGATGGTGCTATCCAAAAGGAAAAGGTAAGTGCAAATCAAGCAGCATTAGGTGCAGATTCGAAAAACTCCTACTCAACCACCAACCTTCAAGTTCAAGGAGTTGACGAAGGAGATATTATCAAAACTGACGGTCAGTATATCTACCATGTCAGCAACCAGCAGGTAGTCATCACTAAAGCCCAGCCTGCCAACGAAATGAAAGTTGTGAAAACCATAAAGTATGGCGAAAATTTTTATCCCCAGGAATTATATATTGACAATAAATATTTAGTCGTAATCGGTAGCAACTACCACAATCAACCTAGACCGATAATTGCTAAAGACTCAGCCAATCCGGAAATATATCCTCCTATCCATGTAGAAAATACAGTCAAAGCCTTTATTTACGAACTCAACGATAGAAGTAATCTGGAATTGGTTAGAGAAATAGAATTAGAAGGCAATTACATCTCCTCCAGAAAAATTGATTCAGCCCTTTATCTTGTCAGCAATAAATATCTTGATTACTACCGGATTATGAAGGAAGATAATATTTCTTCTACTCCCGCTTACCGGGATTCAGCTGTCAATCAGGACTTTGCCGCTCTGGATTATACGGACATCCGCTATTTCCCGGAATGCATCCAGCCCAATTATCTTATAGTGGCAGAGCTTGACCTGAAAGAGCCAGCCAAAGGAATGCAAGTATCTTCCTATTTGGGAGCAGGGGAAAACATCTATGCCTCTCCCAATAACCTTTATGTAGCATTAACTAAATACAGTACAGAAAAAAATAAAGCAGAAAACATGCAGAAATTAATTCTGCCCCGGTCCGAAACCAAAGCAGAGACAGTAATTTATAAATTCGCCCTAGATCAAGGCCAAATCAAATATCAACAGCAGGGAATAGTCCCTGGAACAATTTTAAATCAATTTTCTATGGATGAACATAAGGGCTATTTCCGGATTGCCACTACCAAAGGAGAGATCTGGCAAAACGATGAAAACACCTCTAAAAACAATATCTATATTTTGGATAATGAACTTAACATAAAGGGAAAAATTGAAGACATTGCTCCAGGTGAAAGAATCTATTCCGTAAGGTTTATGGGTGATAGAGCCTATATGGTAACCTTTAAAACCGTAGATCCCCTCTTTGTCCTTGACCTGAAGGATCCGGCCAGCCCTAAAATTTTAGGGGCATTAAAAATTCCAGGCTATAGTGATTATCTGCATCCTTATGATGAAAACCACATCATTGGTTTTGGTAAGGATACTATCGAGTTAAGCCAAAAGGGTAACAAGGGCAATGAAGTGGAAACAACCGCCTTTTATCAGGGAATGAAAATCGCCCTCTTTGATGTAAGTAATGTAGAAAAACCTATTGAAATGTTTAAAGAAGTAATTGGAGATAGGGGAACAGATTCGGAAGTCCTAAACAACCACAAAGCCTTACTCTTTGCCAAGGACAAAAACCTTCTTGCTTTTCCCATTACGGTAATGGAGGTTAAAGGTTCTAAAGTTGATCCTAACGGTTTCCCTAAATACGGTGAACTAACTTTCCAAGGGGCTTATGTTTACAATCTTGACTTGGAAAAAGGCTTTATTTTGAAAGGGAAAATATCCCACTTAACCGATGAACAATATTTAAAATCCGGCCAGGGCTGGTATAATAGCGATCGAAATATTCAAAGAATAATTTATATCAACAACAATCTTTATACTATTTCCAATGCCCTGATTAAAGCCAATGATTTAACCAACCTTAGAGAAATAGGAACTGTCTCCCTTCCCCAATAAGAGAAGGCCCGTACTAGTAGCGGGCCTTTTTTCTTCATTGATTAAGCTGGATGGGAAATTCCCAGGGACCTTGCTTAACAACAACCGGTTCCTTTAAAACTAACTTTATCTTTCTCATTCGGGGTTTTATTTCAAATTCAAACCATTTTATCGCTTCCGTATCCAGGTCGACTTCCCCACTCCAGGATCGGAAAGGCAGTTTTAACCCATCCAAGATAAAAAACTGCAAACCTTCCCCGCTTTGTTTGTTAAAACCGGTATCGACATAAATTCTTACCCTATTGTCTCCTAAACGTTCAATCCTTTGAAAATTAATGGGAAAACCAGCCAAATCTATACTTTGGTCAAGATTGAAACTTCCTTCTTGCGGAATATTAACCGTAACCGTTTTTTCTTCATCATACTTAATTCTGATAAATGGTATAGATAAAATAAAACTTTCTTCCTTACTCCCCTTCAAATCAAAGGAAAACTCACTTAAAGGAGGAGAATAGCTTCCTGCTCCGGTTACCGGATATAAATTACCATCTTTGTCCCTCAAGCTTATTGTTGTTCCTCCCTCTTTACTAGGGTGGTCAGCATAAGAGTCTATCCTCCAACCCGGCTGAGAAGGAGAAACCAGATTAACTTTAAGTTTGCCCTTTTCCTGATAAGTAATAGCAGTAATACTAATTCCTTTTACTGTTTGACTAGGACCCATCTCCTCATAACTTTCATAGCTAACTGCCTTTTCCAAAGTTAAAGGAATTACAAATTCCCTATCCCCGATAATCACTTCAATTTCTTCCGGTTCTTCCACTTTTCCTTCATGACTAAAAGTTCCCCGCCAATAGCCAGTTGAGGCTCCGATTGAATAAGTTTCCATTTTATACTCTCTCCCTTTCTTGTCTCTAAGAAATACGTCCTTATACTGTTTAAGGTCCTCTCCGATTATATCAATTATAGCTCTCTGATTATCTATGATTACACCCTTAATGGTAATCCTACCCTTTCCCAACTCTTTCTCAAGGGGACGGCTTAAAACATATCTTTCTACCTGCTCTTCCTCATCTTTTATGACAATTCCCATCCCCGGAATAAACTGCAGGCTTTGCCGGATTTTAGCCCAAACCCGTTCAGGGCCGAAGGCAGAGATCGAGATAACCATTATCATTAAAGAAGCAGCCAGAATTGCCCAGAACACCCTTTTTTTCTTTCCTGTTTTAAAGGCGAGATTCAATTTTCGATAGGTCTTTTGTTTAATTCTGTTTAACATTTCCTCCGTAACTTCCTCTTCCCCGCTTTCCTCCCAGTCAACCAACCTGTCCCAAATTTCCTCTCCATCTATCCGATCAACTAAATCAAAAATCATTTCCTCCTCAAGATCCTTCATCCCAATCCCTCCTTTCCTTTTTGGGCTAGGACTTCCTTTAAGATATTTTTACACCGCCACAACCTGCTTTCCACCGCTTTTTTGCTTAAACCAAATTGCTTAGCAATACTATCCAGATCCCAATAGAAAAAATAGCGTTGGTAAAAAATCTGTCGGTCCAAATCCTTTAACCTATCCAAAGCCTTAATGACTTCCTTGACCTCCTCCCTGCCGACAACTTCCCTTTCAACCAAATCGGCAGAAGTTACGATCTCTTCCCCCTGATCAAAATTTTCTCCTGCCCTCTGCTGAATTTTTCTCCGCAGGTCCAGGGCCTTATATTTTGCTAAGATAAGCAGCCAGGTTTTAAATTCCCCCCTCTGGGGATTATATTGATCAATTTTTTTCCAAACTGCCGCAAAAACATCACTGACACATTCCTCCATGTCTTCTTTATTAGCCACAGGATTCAAAATTCTATAAACCAACCCGTACACATTTTTGCTGTAGGTTTCAATTACATATTCCAGAGCACCCTGATTTCCTGCTTTAAGCTGCTGTAAGAAATTATCTTCAGTTATTTTCATTCACCTTTTCACCTACTTCCCCAGCCTTACATTAGCTAATAAAACTTATAATTGGCGATAGGTTCTCATAATTTCCTTTCACTTAATACTACGTAAATTAAAACTTAAATCACTCAACCTGTCAGCAAAAAACATCCCGCTAGATCTATCGGGATGTTTTTTGCTTAGACGATTATTCTAATTCAGCAAACAATTGCTCGGCCTGGCTCAAAACCTCTTCAAAAACACCTAAAGCCAACTGAATAGGTTCCGGAGCAGTCATGTCAACTCCTGCTTTTTTAAGCAGATTAATAGAATAATCCGAGCTTCCGCTTTTTAGAAAATCTAGATAGCGGTCTGCAGCCGGCTGTCCCTGATCTAAAATTTGTTTAGCAAGGGCAGTAGCTGCTGAAAAACCGGTAGCATATTTGTAAACATAAAAGGCATTGTAAAAATGGGGTATACGAGCCCATTCTAGTTCGATTTCTCTATCTATAATCATATCCGGACCGTAATAATCCTCATTTAATTTCCTGTAAACCTGACAAAGCAGATCCGGAGTTAATGGTTCCCCGGCCTCTGCTTTTTCGTGAATAATTTTTTCAAATTCAGCAAACATGGTCTGCCGGTAAACCGTACCCCTAAACTGTTCTAAATAGTGGTTAATGACATATAGCTTAAGTTTCTTGTCCTCGACAGTCTTCAAAAGATAATCGGTTAAAAGAGTTTCATTTAAAGTGGAAGCAACTTCAGCAACAAAAATTGTGTATCCTCCATAAATGTAAGGTTGGTTAGCCCAGGTATAGAAAGAATGGAGAGCATGCCCCATTTCATGGGCCAGGGTAAAGACATTATCTAAATTTTCCTGATAATTTAAAAGGACAAAGGGATGTACCCCATAGGCGCCCCAGGAATAAGCACCGCTGGTTTTTCCCACATTCTCATAAATATCAATCCAACCGGAAGTTAAGCCTTTTTGTAGATTGGCCAAATAATCCGGACCAAGAGGAGCCATTGCCTTTTCTACCAATTCTACTGCTTTAAAATAAGGAAACTTCAGATTTAAATCTTTGACTAAAGGAACATAGATATCATACATGTGCAGTTCTTCCACACCTAAGACCTTTTTACGCAACCTAACATATCTATGCATTAAATCCAAACGGCTTCTGATGGTTTGAATTAAATTTGTATATACTTCCAGGGGAATATTATCTTCATCTAAAGCTGCCTCCAGAGCAGAATTATATTTTCTTACCCGGGAATAAAAAATATCTTTTTTGACACTGGAACTCAAGATAGCAGCCAAGGTATTTCTATATTTTTCGTAAGTCCCATAAAAAGCTTTAAAGGTATTTTTTCTTACTTTGCGGTCTTGGCTTTCCATGAGCTGAGTATACCTGCCATGGGTAATTTCAATCTCTTCCCCCTGTTCATCCATGACCGTAGGAAATTTTAAATCCGCATTGTTTAACATTCCAAAAATTGTTTTAGGGGCCTGCCCCACTTCTCCGCTTAAAGCAATAATCTGTTCTTCTTCAGGAGACAGAATATGCTCTCTCACCCTGACCAACTCATCTAAATAATGGTCATAAAGTTTTAACCCCTCTGTCTGCCTGAACTCAGCTAACTTCTCAGCAGGAATGGACAAAATTTCCGGTATAATAAAGGAAGTGCTGCTGCCCACCTGGATACCTAACCCCTGAGCCCTATCCTTAAGCCCCTGATAAAAAGGGTTAGTATTATCTTCATCCTTACGCATAAAAGCATAAACATATACCCTCTCTAAAATTTTTTCCACCTCGTCCTTTAGCTGCAAACACCTCAGTAAATCCTCCGGTGAATTGGCTAAGCTACCCCTGCATTGTTCTAGTTTAGGTAACAAGGACTTTACTTTTTGAAAATCCTTTTCCCAATCATCATTACTAGCATAAATATCTTCTATTTTCCACTTATATTCCGCCGGAACTTCTTCCCTGGCCGGTAATCTCTTTATTTTTTTCTCTTCCACTACTTTCCCTCCTTATTATTAAGATCTCTAAATAGCTAGTGCTAATGTCTAATATTTCCTCTAGAGCCTAAAAACATCCTGCACCAGAGAAAATGAACCAGCCCGAATCTAGCTGGAATTTAAACAACCCTTCTCAATAACCTCAACGTATCAGTATAAATTTCATTCTTACCATCTTTTAAAACCACAATAACTACTTCTTTTTCCCCTTTGCGGGCAAAAGTAACCAGATTATAGCGGGAAAGGTGAGTATATCCTGTTTTAGAACCTATTATCAGAAAACTAAAAAATACACTTTGTTTGTCAATTAGCTTATTAGTATTTACCCAGCCTCTGACAATATCACCCTTAAGGCTTTTAAATCTAGCCTTATAATTCTGAGTTTGAATTATTTCTCTAAATTTGGGTAATTTGAAAACTTCTTTGGCGATAATTGCTAAATCACCAGGTGTTGTATAATGTTCCGGATTATATAATCCATGGGAATTAGTAAAGTGAGTATTTTTAAGTCCCAATTCGTGAACTTTTTTATTCATCAACTGCACAAAACCTTCTTCACTTCCCCCCAAATACTCTGCAATGGCGATAGCACAATCGTTGCCAGATTCCAATAGTAGACCATATAGCAAAGTCTCCAGACTCAACCTATCTCCAGGTTCTAAAAAAACCGTTTTACTTCCAGGCTCCAGATTAATCGCATTAATGCTGACTAGTACCTCATCCTCCAAATTCCCTCTTTCTAACGCGATCCAAGCTGTCATAATTTTAGTAGTACTGGCAGGATAGAATCTTTTTTCTTTGTTTTTAGAAAATAATATTTTCCCGGTTTTCAAATCCAACACCATTCCGCCCTCAGCAAATATCTCCGTCTGCAGTTCCGGATCTGCTTGACTTGGAAAAATTAATCCTTTTAAAGCTGTAAACTCCTCCTCCGGGGAAAAGGATTGACTTTGAATATTGTCAACAACTAATTTTCTATCCCTTTCCCTTGCCCATCCCATACTAAGTATGCATAGAACCAGCAAGATAATTAATACCTTTCTCATCTTTACCTCCAACAACTAATCCTTCCCTTTTTAACAATTATCAGAGCCCTTACTTCATAATTTTAGACAATATTTTATCCCAAAATTAGCTGCCGGGAGAAATTAATTATTATTAAACCCTATTATATCCAATAATGCAAGAACTGCCTAAATTAAAAAGCTGCGGAATATGTACCGCAGCATTAATCTTCAATTAGCTTTATAATTTATAATTTATAATTTTCTTACGTTTGCCGCCTGGGGTCCCCGAGCCCCTTGTTCTATATCAAATTCCACCCTTTCTCCTTCCTGCAAGCTTTTATACCCTTCCCCAATGATGGCTGAATAATGTACAAACACATCATTCTGTCCAGGAACCTCAATAAAACCAAAACCTTTTTCGTTGTTAAACCACTTAACCCTACCTTGTGTCATCTTTTTAATTCCTCCTAACTAATTTATCAAGCACCAAGTGCTCATTTCAAATATATTTTTTCCCTAGATTTCATTACTATACTAATTTAATCAAAATATTTAATATTATTAAGGTATAATTATTTAACCAAAATCCACTATAATATAAACAAAAATATAAACCAAAAATCCTTCACTAATAAACCTACAAAGCAAAAAGCAGGGGTGCATATAATGAAAAAACTAAGCCGAAGCTTTTATCAAAGAAATACATTGGATGTTGCCAAAGATTTATTAAATAAAATAATCGTTCATCAGATCAAAGGAAAAACTTTAGCCGGTAAAATTGTGGAAGTAGAAGCCTATATTGGACCGGAAGACAAAGCAGCCCACAGTTACAACAATCTAAGAACGGCAAGAAATGAAGTTATGTATGGTCCTCCCGGTTTTGCTTATATTTATCTAATCTACGGAATGTATTATTGTCTTAATGTAGTCACCGAAGAAATTAATAAACCTGCTGCTGTTTTAATTAGAGCACTGGAACCGCTAACAGGAATAGATGAAATGGCTTTTAATCGATACGGTAAAAGTGCAAAAAATTTGAATAAACGCCAGCTTATAAATCTAACAAATGGGCCGGGTAAACTCTGTCAAGCTATGGAAATCACCAAAGCCAATTATGGCCAAGATTTGACCGGAGATACTTTATATATCTGTGAAGATTCCTCCGCTTCCACTCCGGTAATCATTTCAACTCCCAGAATAAATATCGATTATGCCGAAGAAGCTGCTGATTATCC
>DUMD01000174.1 GCA_012840065.1 Clostridia bacterium | reverse complement strand
AGACAATTCCGGCTTTAAGAAATTATAAGGAAAAAGTACGCAATTTTATTCGGGCCGTTACTGAACGAGCTTATGAATTAAAGGAAGGTAGGAGTTGGAACAGCAGAGGAGGACAAAAAATATTTGTCCTGGTCCGTAAAATTGACAGCTATTTAGAAAAATTGACCGAACAGATATTAGATGAACAAAAAGAAGGTATTGATCTTCTGGATCGTTTGGATGAAATAAGGGGTATTTTAATAGATATGTTTGCTTAAATGGGATAAGGAGCGAAATTTTAATGGGTTTTAATGATATAATAGGACAGGATTTAACTATCAGGCTTATTCAGCAGGCTTTGAAAAATGGTAAGGTTAGTCATGCCTATCTCTTTCATGGTCCTGAAGGAACAGGCAAAAGGAAGGTTGCCTTAGAGTTTGCTCGTACCCTGCTTTGTCAGCAAAATCAAGCCGAGCCCTGTGAACAATGTTCTTCCTGCCATTTAAGTGCTTCTGGCAATCATCCTGATTTGTTTTGGCTGGAGCCGGAGGGTAGCAGTTTGAAAATAGAACAGGTACGCCGTTGGCAGCAAAGTCAGGCTTATCAGCCTTATTGGGGAAAATGGAAAATTTCAATTTTAAAAGATGTTGATAAAATGACTCCGGAAGCAGCTAATAGCCTTCTGAAAATCATTGAGGAACCGGGGCCAGGAACGGTTTTGATTCTGATTACTACCCAGCTACAAACAGTCTTGCCTACTATTGTTTCCAGGTGTCAAGTTATTTCTTTTAGATATTTGACCAAAGAACAAATAAAGCATTATCTTAATTTGAATTATGAGACTTTGGATCAAGTGGAAAAGGAATTAATAGCCCAGTTTTCCGGTGGAAGTATTACTAAGGCTAGACAACTGGCTGAGGAAGGCGGGGTTTTGGAGAGGTATAATGAGGTTAGAGAGCTTTTGGAAACTTTTAGCCGGGCTGATGAATTTAAGTTGTTTACTCTGGCAGAAAATTTAGAGGCTAAAGGTGATCAATTACTAGATTATTTGGATTTGTTAACCTTATTTTTAAGGGATCTTCTGCTTTGGGAAATTACAGGGCGGGAAGACTTGCTTTGGAATAGAAGGTTTGTTCAACAAGCTTTTCCTAGGTTTAAGAATTATTCTCCGGACTGGTTTATAAATTGTATAAAGGTAATTGAAGAAACCAAAAGGGTTTTAAAGCAAAATGCTAATACTCGTTTAGCTTTAGAAGTAATGTTTTTGAATCTAGGACAGACTAATTTTAGCAATTAAGTAAATTAGGGGGTGACCCTTTTGTACCAAGTAATTGGAGTTAGATTTAAAAAGGCCGGCAAGATATATTATTTTGATCCGGATGGGATTAAGCTAGAACCGGGAGATGCGGTAATAGTAGAAACAGCCAGAGGAATTGAATACGGCAATGTTGTGGTGCCGGAAAAAACAGTTAGCGAAGATCAGGTTGTTCTTCCTCTTAAAAAGGTTCTGCGCAAAGCAACGGAAGAGGATAAGGAAAAGGTCTTGGAAAATAAGCAAAAAGAAAAGGCTGCCTTTAAGATATGTTTAGAAAAAATTGAGGCCCATAGTTTGCCGATGAAATTAGTGGATGTGGAGTATACTTTTGATAACAGTAAAATCATTTTTTATTTTACTGCTGACGGTAGGATTGACTTCAGGGAATTGGTAAAGGATCTGGCCAGTGTTTTCCGGACCAGGATTGAACTACGTCAGATTGGCGTAAGAGATGAAGCTAAAATGATTGGTGGAATAGCTTCCTGCGGCAGGGTCCTTTGCTGTCATTCTTTCTTAGGGGAATTTGAACCTGTTTCCATTAAAATGGCCAAGGAGCAGAATCTTTCTCTTAACCCTACCAAAATATCAGGTATTTGCGGAAGATTGATGTGTTGTTTAAAGTTTGAGACAGATACCTATGAGATTATTAAGGAAGAAATGCCCAAGGTGGGCTCCATTGTGACAACGGAAGAAGGAGATGGAAGGGTAATTAGTCAGAATGTCACCAAAAACACTTTAACTGTAGAGTTGGAAGATAAAAGGATAATAGAGGTTGAGCAAGGAGAGATCAGAGAATTAGAAGATGACCAGGCTTGATCCCACTTAACCCAGCCCTAGGGGCTGGGTATATTATTTAATTTTTAAAATCAAAAACCCTAGCAGAATTAATCGAGGTATCTTTTTCCAAGAAAGGAGAAAAATAAGCCTGAGCAGGAGATATGTTTCCATTTTTAGAATATAGTATAAGAACGAATCTAAAGAAGATATCATCTTTGAAGAGGTTAAATGTTTTTTGTTAAAGGTTTCAGTTTTGGCGGATTCTTTTAGTAAGGTAGACCTGCCTGATTATGAGATGGTAAGAGTAACTTTTAGACAAAGAAACTTGATTTTAAAACCATGGAAAGATTATCTTTTATATAAACCAAAAATCTGTCAAGTTAGAATGGGAGAAGGTGCAATTGAAGGAGAAAGTAATTCTTTATGAAAACGAGAGAATAGATGATCTAATGAAATCGGATCTTAAAATTATTCAAAACTCAAAAGGTTTTAGGTTTTCCCTGGATGCTGTTCTCCTGGCCAATTTTGTTACTGTTCGTTCGGGAGATACGGTGCTTGACTTGGGAACAGGCAATGGGGTAATTCCTTTATTATTGAGCCGAATCAGCAAGGCCAAGCATATTTGTGGCTTGGAAATTCAAGAGGAAGTTGCCGATATGGCTAAAAGGAGTGTAATGCTCAACGGTCTTAACGAGCGGATTAGTATTGTTCAAGGAGATTTGCGGCAGGGGGACAAGCTGTTCGATGGGAAGAGATTTTCCGTTGTTGTTTCTAATCCTCCTTATACTTCGGCGGGGGGTGGAATAATTAATCCAGAGGATTCGAAAGCTATTTCCCGGCATGAAATAACTTGTACTCTAGAGGATGTTGTTTGTGCCAGCAGCCGTCTGGTTAATTCCCGGGGGAGGGTGGCTTTAATTCATCGTCCCTCCCGCTTGGTGGATATTTTTCTTTTAATGCGTAAATATAATTTAGAACCCAAAAGGGTGCGTTTGGTTCATTCCCGTCCCGGCAGGAAAGCCAATTTGGTATTAATTGAAGCCATTAAGGATGGCAGACCGGAACTTGAAGTTTTAGAACCATTGTATATTTATCGGGATGAGTTTGGGGAAGAATACTCTGCGGAAATGGAAAGGGTTTATTCCGGTGCTAAGGCGGGTGAAGTGGGTTGAGCGGCAGGCTTTATCTTTGTGGAACCCCAATTGGTAATTTAGAAGATATTACTTTAAGAGCTTTAGCTACTTTAAAAGAAGTTGATTTAATTGCTGCTGAAGATACCCGCCATACTCTTAAGCTTTTAAACCACTATCAAATCAAAAAAAAATTAATTAGTTACCATGAACATAACCGTAAACAGCGGGGTAGGGAAATAATTGAACTGCTAAAAGCAGGCAAGAACATTGCTTTGGTTTCTGACGCAGGGATGCCCGGCATATCTGATCCAGGGACAGACCTGGTTCGTTTGGCTTTAGAAAATGATTTGGAGGTTGTTCCTATTCCCGGGCCTACGGCTTTTGTAACGGGATTGGTTGTTTCCGGTTTTCCTACCGATAGCTTTATTTTTATGGGGTTTGTGCCTAAAAGTAAAAAAGAGCGTCAGGAATTGTGGGCTTTTTTAAAAGAGGAAAAAAGAACAACTGTTTTTTATGAATCTCCCCATCGTCTCCTGGCTACCCTTGAGGAAGCGGAGGAAGAATTGGGGGGAGAAAGGCCTGTGGTTGTTGCCAGGGAATTAACTAAAACCTTTGAAGAAGTGCGGAGAGGCAGCTTAAGCGAGGTAAGGGAATGGTTTGCTCAAAAACCTGTAAAAGGAGAAATAACTATTATTTTTTCCGGCGTAGAGAAGGAAAGGGAAGAGATGGATGAGTCTGTCTTGTTGGAAGAGGGTAAGAAAGAGGTAATGCAGTTAATAAGTTCGGGCATGAGTCATAATGAAGCGGTTAAGAATGTTGCTAAAAAATTGAATTTATCTAAAAGAGAGCTTTACAATTTTGTCTTAAAATCTAATTAAAAAATAAATAAAAGTGGTAGTCCTACCACTTTTATTTAGATTAGCTATTCAATAATATTTAATTGTTATTAAACAGCTTTATCTTGCATTGCTTTTAAACAATTTACACATACGTTTTTGCCTCTGAAATTAACAATGTTGTCTGCATCCCCACAGAAAACACAGGCCGGTTCATATTTCTTTAAAATAATTTTGTCGTTGTCAACGTAAATTTCTAAAGCATCTTTTTCTTCAATATTCAGTGTTCTCCTTAATTCAATAGGAATAACTACTCTTCCAAGATCGTCTACTTTTCTAACAATTCCTGTCGACTTCATTATAATTCTCCTCCCCCATTCATCAAAGTTCGACAAAATGTGCTTAACTAAACTATACCAAAATTTCCATTATAAGTCAACACCTTTTCTTAATAATTTTAAAAAATATTTTTTATAGGGGGCCCAAAAATGAGTTTCATAATTAATGAAGACTTAAAATCTCAGCTAAGGACAGTTAACCTCCAGTTAAAGAGAATGTACAGCTCAGCAGCTGCTCTAGATAAAGAAAAATTTCGACATTTTGTTGCAGAAGAGATTGGGAAATTTGGTAGGTTGGAGAAAATGTCGAGCAAAACCCTGAAAGAATTAGTGGGAGGAAAAGCCATTATTGGTGTGGACGGCTCCATAAATCAAACAGCGGGTTCCTATCCTCACTATCTTGCTGTCTTACAGGCTTTAGCTAAAAGTACGGTTGGGGATTATCAAGTTTGGAAGACAGCTGTTCATGTTCCCCTACTTAAAGCTGAGAGAGAAAGATTAGAAGGTTTAAGGGCGGGAAACAAAGACATTGCTTCTATTTTTTTAGACAGCAAGGTAAAAGATACAAAACTGGCTGCTCTGGAATTAGCTGCAGCCTTTCAGGCTGCTCGGGAAATGAAACCTTTCCTCATTATGTTTGATGGTCCATTGCGCCGTTATCAGACCAGGGTACCGGAGGAATGGACTGATTTTGTCCAATACATTCTTCGAGAAAATATTTTAGTTGTTGGGGTAATCGAAGAGGTTGGTACTTATTTAATCAGTGGGGCTTTAAAAGAAAGCTACCCTTATCTTGAGGGTCAGTATGATCGGGAATTGCTTTTCGGTCAGCTGGATCCTGGTGAATATTTGGAAATTGACGAAGAAAAAGTCCAACGGGGGGATTTACGGATCTGTTTTCTGCGAACCTCTTCTGACCCCCAGATTATTGGTTTGGATATGCTGAAGGGCCAGTTTAGTTGCTTTGAAGCCGTTTCTAATCTTATTTATACTTTAACTCCTCAGGATGGGAGGGGTATTCCCATTTGGCTGGATTTGGTAGACAGTGAAGTGCGGATCACTCAAAGCATGTTGGATTTATTAGTTGATACATATTTGGATCCGGAATTAAAAAGAAAATTATTTGCTCCTAAGCGGGAGGAACGTATTTATTAAGGAAAGATGGTGAGAAGAAATGCAAGTTGTGGGTATTACTGATCAGCAGGAGGTTTGGGTTGCTTCTAAAGAGGTTAAACTACAGATAAATCAAATCCTGATTATTGAAGATGAGGATTTGGATAATCCCCGGGGGGAAGTGGTTTGCACCCAATCCTATAACCGCTACATACCGCTTTCAATTGGCCAAAGCTTTGTAGACCAGACAGTTTTGGAATCTTTGAGGCAAATTGGCTATAACTTGGAACAGGATGAGATTAATTTGGCTAAGGTCCGCCTGCTTACAGAGGCTACCTATCCTATTAAACCGGGATGCAGCGTAAGAATCCCCACTTTTGAAGAGGTTAAAGACCTGTTAATCAAAAGCCCGAATCTAGATGAAGCTATGGTTTTAGGGGTTATTCGGGGAACAGAAGATTTAACTTCCAGCCTGGAACCGGAATATCAAGGAATAGCTCCCCTCTTGAATAATGGGGAGTTTGTGTCCCAGAAAGGGGTTCCTTTTGTCTTTGACCCCCGGGCTATGCAGCAATATCCCCATATTGGGATCTTTGGCGGCTCCGGTTCTGGAAAATCCTTTGGGTTGAGAGTTTTTCTGGAAGAAATCATGAAGCTTGGTTTGCCGGCTCTGATGTTTGACCCCCATTTTGAAATGGACTTTTCCGATCCCTTCCCCGGGATTCCTGAGGATTATCGAAAAGATTTCAGGGATAGGTTTGCTATTTTTCAGGTTGGTCAGGAAGTAGGAGTTCAGTTTGAAAAATTAGGGGTTAAGGAGTTGACTGACTTATTAGCTGCTTCCGGTGGGGGGCTAAGCGAGTCAATGGTTAATGCTGTGGAAACGGTTCACGAGCGTAGAGATTCTTTCTTGAGTTTTCGCAACCGGCTGGAGGGTATCAGGGAAGCATTGCAAATGGGAAAAAGCAAAATAGAGAGGGTCTTGAAAGAAGAGGCTTTGAACCGGCAGAAGGAAGAGGAGTTACAACAATATCTGGAATACTGCAATAAATACGGGAGTTTGCCCGTTAGCACGGTTGGGGGAATAATCTGGAGGCTAGACCGGCTTAACCGATCCGGCTTATTTAATCGAAATATTGACCCCGTTATCAATGGGCTGCAAAGTGGAAAACTGGTCGTTATTCAAGGTCCGATTTGGCTGCTAGGGGTTTTTGCTACCTATGTTTTAGGTCATGTTTACCGGAAAAGAAGAGAGTATCGGGATGCCCAGCTGCGCCGGGAGGCAGCCGAGTATTTTCCTCCTTTTCTGATTGTTACAGATGAGGCTCATAATTTTGCTCCTAAGGGTTATGATTCTCCTGCCAAATCCATTATTCGGGAGATTGCCCAGGAAGGGAGAAAATATGGGGCTTTTCTCATTCTTGCCACCCAAAGGCCTACTCTTTTGGATGAAACCGTTACTGCCCAACTTAATACTAAATTTGTCTTCCGTACCGTCAGGGGAACGGATATAGCGACCATTAAAGAGGAAACGGATTTACGTCCTGAGGAAAGCCGCCGTCTTCCTTATCTTCGCTCCGGAGATGCTTTTGTTTCCTCCGCTATTTTCGGCAGGACCTTAAGCGTTAGAATTAGGGCGGCAAAAACCACCAGTCCCCACACGGATAATCCTTTTGATGAATTAAAAAGTAAGCGCAGGCAAAAAGAGGATGAATTTTTTGAGCTGATTAAGGATAAATTACCAATAATGGAGGCTCAGGCTTTAGAGATTTTGAAGGATTTACAGACCAGCGGGTTTGAGTTTTCCTTGGATTCGGTGGAACAACTTTTGGAACAATTGAACCAGCTTGTTCGGCAGGGTAAGCTGGTTAAAGAGAACAGTCCTTTTGGGGCGGTCTATCGATAAGTCCCTTGGCTTGACAAAATTCATTTGTTCTAGTATATTGTTGTTCAAATATATACCAACATGGCGATGAAGTGGGCGAGTAGATAATAACTGCTAATTGTAGAGAGCCGGGAAGGGTGAAAACCGGTATTAGGGTATTATTGAAAATGGCCGCTGAGCTGCCTGCTGAAAGCAATGAGCGAGTAGGTAAGGCCGGTTTCCTACCGTTATCAGGTGCAGAGGAAAGATTTTTCTCTGCCGGAGATTTCGCCTGT
>DUMD01000173.1 GCA_012840065.1 Clostridia bacterium | reverse complement strand
TATTCTCAAAAATTTTTTCCCGGGCCAGGGTTCTTATTTCTAAAAAATCATATCTTAAAATACCATAACCGATAATAACTAGGGAAATGGGCATTATCAAGGCGGCATAATCGATACTCCGCCCCTCATTGTAAGCAAAAATAACCAAGACCACCCCAATAAGAGGAAATAAGGAAGCAAAAAAGAAAACCAGAAAGTGGGATTTGATGTAGCCGGCCTGATCTTTCAGGTATTTCAAGAAGTAAATAATCATGGTTAAAAGCAAGCACAATATGGTATATGCAATATTGACATAGTACCAATAACCTCTTTCCATATATAAGGCATAATATTCCAAAAACTGTCTTGCTTCAAAATTAATATAGAAAAGATGATGCCAAGAATTGGTGAGACGGATAAAAAAAGTAATCAAAGGCAGCAAAAAAAAGAAAAGCACCTTCCGATTCATTAGGGAATAGATGGTTTTTGTATAAAGGAGAGCCACCATCAACCATAATACAGGAATAAAAGACAACCCCAAATATTGGAACTGATTCCAAAAAATCATTTCCTGTAAATTATTATTGTTGACAATCATTAAATAGCCAAACAAATAAATGCTGATACAAAAAACCAAGGCAGAAAATACCTTTCGATAATTAGTTTTGCTCTTTGAAAAAAAATAAGCGGCAAAAAACTGGGTTGCTGTAACAGCACTAATTAGATATAGGCTAAGCAAAATTTTCAATTAAAACACCTCATAATCAGGTAAAAAATTTATATTGCTAATTCAACCAGTAGACACAATATTCCTTCCTATTCTTTCCTATTATCCCAAATATTTATTTTTAAGCCCTATTAAATAGTAAAAAACCATTAAAACTACTATTCTATCCTTTGAAAATTTATCAATATTGTTATAAAATGTAAATATATGGTATCCATTGAAAGATTTCAAGGTAAACTTATAGCATATAAAGCTTTATATAAATTTCCAGTATAATATTTACCTAACAAAATTAATGGAGGTGGGTTAAGGATGAACGTTATAGAGGCATTACAAGCACGCCACAGTACAAGAGCCTATAAGCCTAAAGCTGTAGATCGGACAACAATAATCAAAATTTTAGAAGCTGCCAATCATTCCCCATCCTGGGCCAATACCCAACCCTGGGAATTTTTTGTAGCCACTGGCGAACCGCTTAATAGACTTAGACAGCGTTTTTTGGAAAATTTTAAGAAAGGTGTTACCCCCAGTACCGACATTCCCGTTCCCAAATACTGGCCTGAAGCCCATAAAAAACGAATCCAAAAAATGGGGGATGAAAGGCTTGCAGCCCTTGGAATCGATCCAAATGATAAAGAAGCAAGAAACAAAATGACAGAAAATAATTTCCGTTTTTTTGATGCTCCGGTAGTAATTTATGCCTGTATGGATCGAAACCTGTCTTCCTGGTCCCTATATGACATGGGTTTAGTTTCTCAAAGCCTTATGTTGGCAGCTCAGCACTATGGCTTAAACACCATCCCAGCAGTCTTGCTGGTAGCCTATCCCGATCTTATTCGGCAAGAGCTAAATATTCCCGAAGAACTTGCTATTGTCATTGGCATCGCCCTAGGTTATGGTGACCCAGACAGTATTTATAATAAATACATAACCAGCCGGCGGCCTGTGGAGGAGTTTGTGAGAATCATCGGGGAATAAATTTATTTAATACAAATGAGGAGACATCAAACTGTCTCCTCATTTCTCATCTTAAGCAAATTTAAACCAGAATATCACACCCTCACCACTATTTTTAGCTCCATGAGAAAATCCATGCATTTCCAGAATTGTACGGGCAATTGCAAGCCCAAGCCCCGTGCCTTTAGTATTACGTGAGGGATCAACTTTCTGATAAGGCTCCCATATGTCCTTTATCTTTTCCTCGGGAATATAACTGCCACTATTATAGAATTCCAGTATTGTTTCAGATATTCTTATAGAAATTCTTCCTCCGTTAGGAGTATTATCAAGGGCATTGACAAAAAAGTTATCAATAACTTTTTCCATTAAAACGGGATCAGCTTTAATAATTGCATCCCCTTCAAGGTGAGTCTTTATGGATTTCTCCTGCCAAATTTCCTTATAACGGCTAATTATTTTTCCACATACTTCACTAAGGGATACCTCTCCAAATTTTATTTGGAATGAATTCGCCTCCAATCTGGATAAATCAAGCATCTCCTGGACTATTCTATCCATCCGTTCCACATTGGCCTGGATATTAGCCGCATAATGTTCCCTTTTTTCTGTCTGAACGTTTTCAATAAGATTCTGGGCATAGCCGGAAACAATGCTTAAAGGAGTCTTTAAATCATGGGCTAGAGCATTTGTCATTTCTTTTCGATATCTTTCTACTTCCTCCCTTTCTTGATAGTTTTTATAGCTTTGTCTTGCCAAAATAAAAGCTGCGATAGCAAAGGCAAAAAAGCAGCTAAGCCACATAAAAGCTAATCTGG
>DUMD01000172.1 GCA_012840065.1 Clostridia bacterium | reverse complement strand
TGTCCCGAACTGGAAATAAGTTTTTCCAAATTGGGAAATCTGGCAGGGGTAATGGGAGCAGCCAGCCTCTGGTTTAAACCGGTAAAAATGATAAAAGGGTAGGAAACTGCTGAAGTTTCCTTTTTTAATTTTTAAAAGTTTTAAACTTGCCAGATAATAAAAAATCTTTATTTGGGTATAACTAGAAGACAACTGGCTAAATCTAGTCAATAAAAGTTTTTAATGGATCTGGAGTGATTCGGTGAGGGTCTTAATGCTAACTTGGGAATATCCCCCCCGGACAGTAGGAGGTTTAGCCCGGCATGTTGCCGGGATTAGTCAAGCTTTAGTGGATAAAGGGGTAGAAGTAGAGGTCATTACCACAGGAGAAGATGGTTTTGGGCAGGAAATCGGTGACTTTGGCCAAGTATCGGTTCATCCTGCCCGGCCTTATGCCCTGCCTTCTCTAAATTTTGTGTCCGATATCCAGCATTTAAATTTTAGTTTTTTGGAACAAGCGGTAAAGTTAATAAACAGCTTAGGCAGGGTAGACCTTATTCATGCTCATGATTGGTTGGTTGCCTATGCGGCAAGGGCCTTAAAACATATTTATCAGGTTCCTTTGATTTGCACAATTCACGCCACAGAATTCGGACGCAATCATGGCTTACACAATGATTTGCAGCGTTATATCAGTAGCGTAGAATGGTGGCTTACCTATGAGGCCTGGAAGGTAATTGTCTGCAGTGAATCCATGCGGGGAGAGGTGCAGGCTATCTTCCAACTTCCCGCTGATAAAATTGAGGTTATTAACAACGGAATTAATCCGGAAGAATTTAAAGTGCCGGTAAAAAAAGAATTTAATCGGGCTAAGTATGCTTTACCGGAAGAAAAAATAGTGTTTTATATTGGCCGCCTAGTCCAGGAGAAAGGGGTACAAACTTTATTGGAGGCAGCGCCTCAGATTCTTTCCCTTCAGCCTAATGTTAAATTTATCATTGCAGGCACAGGCCCCTATGAGGCTGAACTAAAAAATTTGGCAGCTTTTTTGGGGCTGGGAGAAAAAGTGAATTTTCTTGGTTTTATTGACGATGAGGAAAGAAATGCTCTTTACAGCTATGCGGACTTGTCTGTATTTCCCAGCCTATATGAACCCTTTGGCATTGTGGCTTTAGAGGGAATGGCAGCTGGTACTCCCATTGTGGTTTCCGATACCGGTGGACTAGGTGAAATTGTAAAACATCAGGTGAATGGGCTGAAATTTTTGACCGGAAATCCTGCTTCTTTGGCTGAGCAAGTTGTCAGGGCTTTAACTGACGGGGATTTGAGGGAAAAAATGGTTAAACAGGCTAAAGAAGAGGTGCTGAATAAATATTCCTGGTCCAGCCTGGCTGAAAAAACTAAGAACTTATATGAGCGGGTACTTAAGGAAAGTCGAGGCAATTCCTCCTGGCTTCCTGTTTGGCTGAGAAAAGAAGCAGAACATAAAAGACTGGTACGGAGGTATGACCTATGAAAGCAGTGATTATGGCAGGTGGAGAAGGCACAAGACTTCGTCCCTTAACTTGTACAAAACCGAAGCCAATGGTTTATTTGGCAAATGTTCCCGTAATGACTCATGCTATTGAATTGCTTAAAAAACATGGAATTAAAGAAATAGGAGTAACTTTACAGTATATGGCACCCCAAATTATGGACTACTATGGGGACGGCAGGGAGTATGGGGTTAAACTTCATTACTTTTTAGAGGACATGCCTTTAGGTACGGCAGGTAGTGTGAAAAATGCGGAAGCTTTCTTAGACGAGACTTTTTTAGTAATAAGCGGTGATGCTCTTACCGATATTAACCTCTCTGAGGCTATAGAATTTCATCGCCGTAAAAAATCTGTGGCCACTTTGATTCTAAGTTCCGTGGCTAATCCCTTGGAATACGGGATTGTGATTTCGAAGAAATCGGGAGAAATAATTCGTTTTTTAGAGAAACCGAGTTGGGGTGAGGTTTTTAGCGATCAGGTCAATACGGGAATGTATATTTTGGAACCGGAAATTTTAAACTATATTCCTCCTAAAACCAATTTTGATTTTAGCAAGAATTTGTTTCCCCTGCTGATGGAAGGAGGACATGTTTTATATGGTTATCCGGCGAAGGGTTATTGGTGCGACATCGGAAATCCCCAATCCTATCTCCAGGCTAATGCGGATATTTTGCTGAATAATATTGTCCTTAATCTCCCTTATGACCAATATGCACCGGGTATTTGGGTCGGCAAAAACACAGAGATAGACCCTACGGCCAGACTGGAAGCTCCCCTCATAATTGGGCATAATTGTTACGTGGGTCCCAGAGTCTCTTTGAGTGAATATTGTGTTATTGGGGATAATTGCCGGATTGGGGAGGGGGCTTCTTTAAAAAGGCCTGTGCTTTGGAACGGAGCGGCAGTAGG
>DUMD01000002.1 GCA_012840065.1 Clostridia bacterium | reverse complement strand
TAGCGATACTTGTGTAGTTGCTGAAATAGAAAGCAAGGTAATTGGCTTTATTTCTGCATTTAGTCCGCCACATAAACCAGAAGTTATTTTTGTCTGGCAGGTAGCGGTAGATGAAGCATTTCGTCGACGTAAATTAGGATTAAAGATGTTGAAGCATTTGCTAAATCGTGGATCATGTAATAAAACTCAATTTTTGGAGATAACTATCACGCCTTCCAATAAAGCTGCTGAATCACTATACCGAAAGCTTGCCGCAGAATTAAAAACCAACTGTGAATTATTTACGTGTTTTCCTGCCCGACTATTTCCCGGTGGACAACACGAAGATGAATTAATGCTTCGTATTGGTCCGATTAAAATGAATAGTGAACCTAGAAAGTGAGGGGATGAATTTGAGTATGGAGTTAAATGATCTAAAAATCTTTGACGACTTAGAATCTAATGTCCGTAGTTATTGCCGAAGCTTTCCAACCGTTTTTACATGGGCAAGTGGATACCATCTATACGATAACAACAACAGGAAATATATTGATTTTTTCTCAGGTGCAGGTGCCTTAAATTATGGTCACAATCACCCAGTTATGAAAGAAAAACTGTTACATTATATTGCCAATAATGGAATTATTCATAGTCTAGATATGGCGACAGAAGCCAAAAAGGTTTTTTTAAAAAAATTTAAAGAGATAATCTTAACACCAAGGAAAATGGATTATAAACTCATGTTTCCTGGCCCTACCGGCACTAATGCAGTAGAAAGTGCTCTTAAACTAGCGCGTAAAGTAACCGGGCGGGACACGATTATCAGTTTTACCAATGCCTTTCACGGAATGACCCTTGGTTCTCTTTCGATCACCGGCAATTCTTTTAAACGTCAGGGGGCAGGCATTTCACTCAATAACGGAGTTTTTATGCCTTATGATAAATACTTCGGCGAAAGTGTTGACACAGTAAAATATATTGAAAGATACCTTGATGACAGTTCTAGCGGAGTACCAACACCGGCTGCAATTATATTAGAAACAGTCCAGGGAGAAGGGGGTATCAACACTGCAAGCTACGAATGGTTGAGACGAATTAATGAAATGTGTCGAAAGCGAGAAATTTTGCTTATTATTGATGATATCCAAGCAGGCTGCGGACGTACCGGCACATTTTTTAGTTTTGAACCAGCGGGTATTACCCCAGACATTATATGTTTGTCCAAATCACTCAGCGGTTATGGTTTGCCTCTCTCGATCAATTTAATTAAACCGGAACTAGATATCTGGTCGCCGGGCGAACATAACGGCACTTTCCGAGGAAATAATCTGGCTTTTATTACCGCTACCGAAGCACTAAATTACTGGAGAAACGATAATTTTTCCCGAGAAATTAAAGCCAAGGAAAAAATAATAGATACTTATTTATTCAGTTTTGTCCAGAAATACGCAAGCATAAAGGGTGAGGTAAGGGGTAGAGGGTTGATAAAGGGTTTAGCCTGTGGAGTGAAAGGATTAGCTAAAAAAATATGCTCTGTAGCTTTTGAACGCGGCCTAATAATGGAAACGTCTGGAGCAAATGATGAGGTAATTAAGCTAATGCCGCCGCTTATTATAGATGAGATTGGCCTCATAGAAGGTTTATCAATTTTGGAAGATAGTCTAGATGATATTAGAGTACAATCGTTTATCAAAATCAGTTCGAAAAGAATGGAATCAAGAAAGAAAGACTTGCTCGCAAGTTCATGTTGAGATTGCTTAATATTCTTCTTAATGTTTGAATTACAAGCTTTTTATGATTATCATTAAAGAATAGGAAGGAGTCTATTGCATTGATTGTTAAATACCTCGATAGTATAATTGGCACGGAGCATGATGTTGATACGAAAACCTGGAGAAGTTACCGATTGCTATTGAAAAAAGACGGCATGGGATTTTCATTTAATCACACTATCATTAAAGCCGGAACAGAAACGTATATCTGGTACAAAAACCACTTGGAGGCTGTTTACTGCATCCAGGGAGAGGGAGAGATTGAGGTAATTGATAGTGGCGATATCTATCAAATCAAAACAGGCACCCTGTATGCTCTGAACGGGCATGAAAAGCATTTTCTACGAGCTGTTACTGATATGCACATGATGTGCGTTTTCGTTCCACCGCTTACAGGGACTGAGGTGCATGATGATGAAGGATCTTACCCAATAATTGACTAATTTAATTAATTCTAATTTTTAATACTATTAAAACAATTATTGAGAAAGAGAAGGATAGAGGACAGAGCTGGCCTTCTCTTTTAACCTTTAAACTAAGCTTATATAATAAACCTCATTTATTTATTTTTTAATTTATTTTTTATCATCATTTTTGTTATTTTGCGGTAATGATAAAAGAAAATCCTGAATTTTTTCTCTATTTTTTTTCTTCTCGCGGTACATTTCATTATCTGCTTCCACAAATACTTTAGTCATGGTTTTTGTGCTATCGTTCCTAGTCGCCCAACCGACTGAAAGGCTTAAAGGGGTAACAGGATTGGTAGAATTATACTCAATTACTGCTTGGCGGATTCTATTACTGGCCTCCTCAACCATTAGGTCAGGCGTATTGGGTAACAAAACAGCAAATTCATCACCACCAATTCGGGCTACTACATCAGAACCCCGAAAACATTTCTTGATTAATCTACTTGTTGCAATTAATAAAAAATCACCGGCTTTATGTCCTAAACTATCATTTTGAAATTTTAAACCATCTATATCACAAATGATTATTCCTGCGGGATATATATAATTATTTTCCAATCGCTTCATTTCTAGTTCAAAATAAGCGCGGTTAAAAAGCCCAGTAAGAGAATCATGTAAACTAAGATACTTTAGTTTTTCTTCATATTGTTTGCGTTCTGTTATATCTGTTAACATTCCTATGAGACAACGTGATTTATTGTTTTCTTTATACAATCGACTTGAAGTACGAACATACTGAACATTTCCATCTTTATTAAAGACTCTGAACTCAAATGGTTCAAATTCACCAGCAAAGCAACGTTTCATGCCGGCAAGTAACCCAGGTAGGTCTTCAGGATGAATATATTTCATGAAGGATTTTCCCAAAAGTTCATACTCGTTATAGCCGGTTACTTTTTTTATAACCGGACTGATATAAGTCATATTGCCTTCGTCGTTTAAAATAAATATAACATCGTTAATATTTTCAACCATTAAACGGTACATGCCTTCAGGTAAGGGAGGTATTCCTGAAATCATTAATTCTCTTTCGGCTCTGTTTCTTTCTAAAGGTTCAATATCAAGTTTAATATCAAAAGGTTCAGTATAACAATCCAGCCGTGGCTCTTCTTGACCATTAACCTTTTTTTTGCTGTTCGATCTTTGTTGATTGCTTTCAGTTATCGTCACAGATTCCCCTCTTTTCACAGCGTTTTTTAGCCATTTTGCATAAAGGAAATATCCGTAATAACCTTAGCGAAATATAATATATAGATTCTTTAACCTACAAATATATGTAGGTTATTATATATTTTATCAGCTTTTGAATTTCCTGCAAATACCATAATTTTTCTAGAAAATGCCAACAAAGTTTTTTCAAAATAAACTTTTAAATAATTTTTAATGTTAGTTTAACAAATTCTTCAAATGACAACATTTTTAGTTATAGAGATAAAAACCTTTAAATATAAGGTTTTAAATTATAAGAAAAGAGAAGGTAACCTATGAGATATTAAAACAATTTTATCTATATCCAATAAGAAGTGTAAATTAAAGGCACTAATCG
>DUMD01000171.1 GCA_012840065.1 Clostridia bacterium | reverse complement strand
TGGCCCTTCGCTATCTGAAAACTTACTGTAAAGATACATTTTCGAATCTAATCTTGCGAGAGTTTACCATTAATCAAAAACCGGATTATATCCTGGAAGAAATATATAGAGGTAATTACCAAATTGTCTGCTTTTCCTGCTACATCTGGAATATTACCATGACCTTGCAGCTAATCGCTGATTTAAAAAAGGTAAGCCCTCATCTTCTGATTGTATTGGGAGGCCCTGAAGTTAGTTTTAACCCTATAGAGCTAATGGAAACCAACAAGAACATTGACTATATTGTGCTGGGGGAAGGGGAAGTTACCTTCAAAGAACTACTCAACTACTTAATCAAGGGAGAAGGAAAGTTAGAAAATATTGCCGGCTTAGCTTACCGGCAGGGGGAAGAGATTAAAATCACCGGGCCAAGAGCTCCCATTACTGACCTGGGACAACTGCCCTTCCCCTACGAAGAAGGCTTAGCAGGCCTAGAAGATAAAATTATCTATTATGAAAGTTCCAGGGGCTGCCCCTTTAACTGCAGCTATTGCCTATCCTCCACCCTACAAGGAGTAAGATTTTTCCCCTTAGAACGGGTGAAAAAAGATCTCCTCTTTTTTCTAAATGCCCGGGTAAATCAGGTAAAATTTGTAGACCGAACCTTTAATGCAAACAAAAATCACAGTTTAGAAATTATGCGTTTTATTCACGCCCATGATAATGGACACACTAATTTTCATTTTGAAATAACAGCAGATCTTCTTGATCAAGAAATGTTGGACTTTTTAGCCCAAGTAAGAAAAGGCCTGTTTCAATTTGAAATTGGAGTACAAACCACCAATCCTGCTAGTTTAGCAGCTATTCGAAGACCTGTAAGTTTTGAAAAACTAAAAACAGTGGTAAAAAAATTAGCAAGTTTCGGCAACATCCACCTGCACTTGGACCTAATTGCAGGCTTGCCTTATGAGGATTTTGCAAGTTTTAGACAGTCCTTTAATGATGTTTATAACCTTAAACCTGAAAAAATCCAGTTAGGTTTTCTTAAATTGCTCAAGGGTACTCCCTTAAGAGAAGAAAAAGCTGATCATGGTTATATTTATAAATCTTTGCCACCTTATGAAGTTCTGGCTAATAATTACATCAGCTTTGAGGAAATTCTCCGACTCAAAAGAATAGAAGACCTGTTAGAGCGTTATTACAATTCCTCCAGCTTCACCCATTCCTTAGACTATTTACTGCTAAATTTTTATGCTGAACCATTTGATTTTTATCAAGACTTGAGCGAATATTGGGAAGCAAAGGGTTATCAACATATGGCCCATAGCAAAACCCAATTATATGCTTTTCTATTAGATTTTTACACCAGCAAAAACTTCCCCCGGTGGGAAGTTTTTGCAGAGCTTTTAAAACTTGACTTTTTAATTCATAATAGAAGCCCTCTTCCTTCTTTCTTTTTAGATTTGGATATGAAGAATTATAAAAATAAAATTCGTCAATTCTTAGAAGTAGAAAAAAATATAGCTGAATATCTTCCGGACTATCTCGGCTGGCCTGCAAAGGAAATAATTAAAAAAGTCCACTTCCAGCTGTTTAAATATGATCTAACAGAAATAATCAGAAGTCCCAAACAAACAGACCTTGTTGAACAGCCTACGGTTATTCTGTTTGATTATGGGCCTGATAGTAAAAAAATATCAAAAGCCCGTTTTTTTCAAGTCAACCTTGCATAAACCCCGGACAAGGAGACACACCGAAATCAAGTACCGCAAAAAGTTCGATAAGGAAGCGTTGATGGTGGAGGGGGAGTGGTATATTCAGCCTGTTTGGGAGAATGAGCATAGGGACAGGAAAGGGCATCAAGAAGCCGCTCCATCACGCTGTAGTCCCCCTCTTTAACCGCTGCTTCCAACGCTTCCTCTACCCGATGATTGCGGGGAATTACCGCAGGATTACTCTTCCGCATCAATTGATGGGATAATTCTCTTGTTTCCTGCTGCCTGCCTAACCTTGCCTGCCATTTTTCATACCACTGGACAAATTCATCGGTTCCAAACAGGACTGTATCCTCCGGTTTATCAAAGGTTAAAGCCCGGAAGGTATTGGTATAATCCGCCCGATATTTATACATCAACTCAAGGAGATTTTCAATAAGGACTTCATCCTCCGGCTCTTCATTAAATAGCCCCAATTTTGCCCTCATCCCCGCAAGCCAATGACGGCGATACAACCTGGAAAAATCCGAAACTACCTCCTGGGCCAGCTCGACAGCCCGTTCCTGATTGGGATCTAAAAGTGGCAATAAGGTTTCTGCAAATCTGGCCAGGTTCCAAGCGGCAATGGAAGGTTGATTACCATAAGCATAGCGGCCGTAAGTATCAATGGAGCTAAATACTGTTTTAGGATCATAAGTATCCATAAAGGCACAAGGACCATAATCAATGGTTTCGCCGCTTAAGGCCATATTGTCCGTATTCATCACCCCATGAATAAAACCAACCAACTGCCATTTGGCAATAAGCACGGCCTGACGCTTGACCACTTCTCTAAGCAAGAAAAGGTAAGGATTTGCATCAGATTCAGCGCCTGGAAAATGCCTTTGTAAAGTATAATCAGCCAGGATTCGAAGGTCCTCAAGGCTACCCCAGACTGAAGCATATTGAAAAGTACCGACCCGCAAATGGCTGGCAGCGATGCGGGTTAAAACCGCACCAGGCTGCTCACTTTCACGCATGACCAATTCCCCTGTTTCTACCACTACCAAACTGCGGCTGGTAGGAATGCCAAGAGCATGCATC
>DUMD01000170.1 GCA_012840065.1 Clostridia bacterium | reverse complement strand
TAGAAGACGGCGACGATTACTTCTGGTGGTATCCGCTGGTAACGGCAGCCGGGCAGGAGTTCACCGCTACCGTAGTATGGAATGAATCTTCAACCCAGGAATTCAAGGTAGTAATCGGTGCAGAAGTAACCTTAGAAGAAGCACCGGACACCACTGCTCCCGAATTCAAAGGGATATCACCAGCAGAAGGCAATATAGAGTTAGCCCATGATGAAAACTTCGTATTAACCGTAACTGCGTCTGACGATAACCTGTATGAGCTGGAAGTAGACCACAACATAGCTGATCTACCCGAGTTCAGCGTCTATGCCAGTGAAGCAGATCCGTATGGTGGTCAAGAAGCTGCTTTTGAAGAAGCAGGCGTGACAGTAACTTATAACGCCGCAGAGCAGGAGTGGACCATCGACTTTGGCACGGAAGTAACAAACGCTATTGTCGGAAATGGCGGTATCACCTTTTACCTGGTAATCAAAGACGCATCTGGCAATCAGTGGGGCAGCATGTATGACGTTACGGAAGAGAACACCTTTGCGTATACCGTAACGCAGGATAAGTCTCCAGAAGAAGCGGCTTTTGAGAAAGTACAAGAAGGGACTTCCATAACAGTTCCAGAGAGCATAGCAGGAACAGAGGGAGAAGCTATAACCTTTGATTATAGCATAACTTATCCTGCTGAAGTATCGGCTGTAAATGACAAGTGGCATGTGGATGGCAAGGTTGAGTCTGATGTAGCCTTCCTGAAAGGTGCAACCTTAAGCTTTGCAGGAGCGACTTATGAAGTAACGGAAGAAGGAGTGACTAGCTTCTGGACAAGTGAAGCTTTCGGTGCATCAGCAAGACCAAAGCTTAACCAAGATAATAGCTACACAGTTCCAGTGACAATTACAGGATTGCCAGCAGGTACCTATAACATTACCTTTAGCGTAATAGCAGCTGAAGGTGATAGTGACGATGCTTTTGCATCTGGTGTAGAGCTTGCGAAAGATACTATGACCATAACAGTAACCGAGCAATCAGAAGTAGCTGCAGCTGTAGCCATTGCAGAAGCAAGTAAAAAATATTCAGATATTGTTGCAGCTGAAGAGCTTGTTAATACCTTAGATGATTCTAATGAAGAAAAAGAATTGCTACAAGGAAGAATACAAGCACTTTGGTTAGAATTAGCTAGTACAGCAAAGGATAATTTTGCATTAGAACTAAATGACCCAACTTGGGATACTTTAATTACGGCAATACACTTTTTAGATAAAGCAGATGCATCTGGAGCCGACACAACAAGTTTAAAAACCTATTATGCTAGTATTGAAAGCCTAGACATGAGTGGAAAGTCTGAGAGCGCATATGACATCTCGACAGGAGCACTGGTACATTTCACTGGATTAAAACGCCTTAATTTATCCGGCACCGGAATAAGTGAAGTTGGTGGTCTAGCAGGACTAACAGAATTAGAAGAGTTAAATGTATCTAACAATGAATTAACAGAGTTAAACATCGTGTTTATTCCAAATCCAAAACTAAAACTAAAGGTATTAGATGCTTCTAATAACAAATTAGAGAATGTAGTAGCATTGGCACAATTGGCAGGACATACTGAATTCAACCCGGAAGGGGCCAATTGGAATATCAGTAACAATCCATTTACACATGAGGATATTGAAGGACATATACAGCTAATAAAATATCTTTTTGCTGATAAAGGAACTTTAATTGAGAATTATACTACCTCATAAATAAGATGTGTAGGAAAGATATGAGAGCATTTGTCTATCTCAGATTAATACATTAGTACAAAAATAGCATATCACCCCGTGAGAAAACAAGCAATTAAGCTCTCTCACGGGGCTTTTTCTTTTTTGCCTCTAGAGGGATTTGGGAGTTATCAAGCTCTTTAGGGGCTGGTGTTAATGGCCATGATAAAATCGACATAAATGGTCACGAAAAGCCCGTGCACAAGTTCAGGGACGGTTCTTTACTTGTGCACAAGTTCAGGGACGGTTCTTTACTTGCGAAAGTCTCCAAGGAAGTTTCATGCAAGTTCAGGGACGGTTCTTTACTTGCGAAAGTCTCCAAGGAAGTTTCAGGATAATTCTTGACTTGCACTCCATAATTTAGTAATTTGATTACAAATGTGGAAAAATGAGGTGGTCTGATGCCAAGGGTTGCTAGATTGAAGGGTGAGTTTGCAACATATCACATTATCCTAAGAGGGAATGAAAGGAAAAGCATTTTTCTTGCTCCGGAAGATAGGGAAAGATTTCTTGAGACATTACAGAGAATGAAGGATAAGTATAACTTCCTGATTTTTGCCTATTGCCTTATGAACAACCATGTCCACTTGATTATTTATGACAATGGAAATGACATTTCCTTGATTATGAAAAGTATAAATGTAAGCTATGCGATTTATTTTAATAGGAAATACAAAAGGGTGGGGCACCTATTTCAAGATAGATACAAAAGTGAGATAGTGGATGATGACGTATATCTAATAGAGTTAAGCAAATATATACATAACAACCCTGTTAAAGCTGGGATAGTTAAAAATGCAATAGAATATAGGTGGAGCAGTTTTAGATCTTATGTGGATGATGACTATCATTTGAAAGACAAAATATTATCAACATCAAAAATACTTGGCCTCATATCTGAAAAACGATCAGTTGCACAGAAAGAGTATTTTAAGTATGTCAATAACGAAGAAGTTATAAATACGGAGATAAGGGATACTTTTTTTTCACTGGAAGAGGAAAATAGAGACCACCTGGCGCAAATTAGTGAAGCAAAAGAAAAAATTAAAGAGATAGCCAAAGACAAAGGAATAACAGTAGATGAATTAATTAAAAACAAAGAAATTCGCAATGAGGTAATTAGGCAACTTAGAAGAAACTCTTCCTTGAAATTGAAAGAAATAGGGGAATTGATGGGAGGATTAAGCGAATCATGGGTGAGTAGGATTTTAAAAGGTTAAATGAGGCAAGAACAAGAACCGTCCCTGAATTTGTGAGAACCGTCCCTGAATTTGTGAATTTGTGTAGGAGGTTTCCGGATGTTTGAAATTAAAGAAGGCCAGAAAGGTTTTTATATTGGAGATTCAGAGGATAAACCCTTGGCGGAAATGACCTTTGTATTGACAGGAAAGAGTTTTATTATAGTTGATCACACCTATGTTTCTGAGAAACTCAAAGGAAAGGGTATTGGTAAGCTATTGCTGGATGAAGTAGCAAATTGGGCTAGAAAAGAAAATAAAAAAATTATCCCCCTCTGTCCCTTTGTAAAGGTTCAAATGGAGAAAGGGGAAGAGTATCAGGATGTGCTAAGATAATGTGTGCAAGTTCGACACGGTTCTTGACTTGCGAACCCAAGGATCAGGTCCGGTCTACTCCCCTTGTCACTATACTAAAAATATAGCAAATTTTAGCATATTTTTTATAATTTAGGAGGAAAAGAGAAAATTAGGAAGAAAATAAAAGAATATTTGCTTGGAAATAATGGCAAATCAGGAGCGGTTTTCCTAAAAACTAAGACAGTGAATGGGGGAGATAAGGTTGAAAATAGTGAGCTGGAAAAGGAAGGTTGGATTTTTAATTTATTTAGTGATGCCGGCTGTGTTTTTAGTTGTTCTGGCAAAAACGGTTTTTGCAGCAGATACTGCTAATCCTGTTCGGATCTTTGAAGATATCAAAGGCCATTGGGCTGAAAAACAAATCGAGGACTGGCTTGACAAAAATATTCTTACCATTCCACAAGACAGAACTTTTAGACCGGATGCCGATATTACCAGGGCGGAATTTTTTACTCTCCTTAATAAAAGCTTTGGTTTTAGTAATGAGTCTCCGATCAGCTATAGTGATGTAAGTCTAGAAGATTGGTACTATGGAGAAATAGCAAAAGCCAAGGCGGCAGGTTATGTATCCGGTTATCCGGACGGAACAATCAAGCCCAATGATAAAATTACCCGGCAGGAAGTGGCTTTAACTTTTTACCAGCTCTTAAGACTGGAAGACAGTGTAACCTTATCAGCCCTTGACTGCTTTAAGGATAAAGATGAAATCCCAGCCTGGAGCAGGCCGGCGGTAAGCGCTCTTGTCTCCGGGAAATATATGTCTGGTTACCCCGACGGAAATTATAGCCCCACCAGAAACCTCACCAGAGCAGAAGCAGTAGTCCTTTCCGTTAATGCTCTAGGAACCTTCTATAATACCCCCGGTATCTATGGCCCTTCAAAAGACAAACAGATCATCAGCGGCAATCTGACCATTGCGGCAGGCGGCATAACCCTGAGAAATATCCAGATTAACGGCAATCTTTATCTTACCGCCGGTATTGGCGAAGGCAGTGTTACCCTGGAAAAGGTCACTGTTCAGGGAAAAACCGTTGTCAACGGCGGTGGAGAAAACAGCATTATCCTTAAGGATTCTTCCTTGGGGGAAGTTATAGTGAATAAAAAAGATGGTAAAGTGCGGGTAGTAGCCCAAGGTAATACCAGGATAACTTTGGTTAGAGTAGAATCCGGAGCAAGCTTGGAAGAAGAAGGGATAATCGGCGATGGCTTCGGTAACATCACCATCTATCTAGTCCAGGGTGAGGAAGTAGAGTTAGCCGGCAGCTTTGAGACAATAAGTCTGCAAAGTCCCGGTACAGTCCTAAAAATTGCAGAAGGTTCTGTATCTAGTCTGCAGATAAGCCAGGAAGCAGCTGGTGCCAAAGTAGAAATAGCCGACCAGGCCCAGGTTACTGGTTTAGAAATTAATGCTCCAGCCACTGTTAGTGGTAGCGGCAAAATCGAAAGGGCTATAATTCAAGCTAATAATGTGGTAATAGAGCAGAGGCCGGTTTGGTTTAGACTGGCTGAAAATGTGGAATTTGCCATTATCGCAGGGGAGAAGATTACTCCTTGGACAAATAAAAATTATTCTTCCGACAGTACCGGCCGGCTTGACACAACAGCTCCCATCTTTGCACCTACTTATCCCCAAATTACAGATCTAAGCTTCACTTCCGTAAACCTGTTAATAAAGGCAGACGAACAGGGCAGGGCCTACTATGTCGTCCTTCCGGCAGCTTCTCCCGCCCCCAATGCAGTGCAGGTGGTGGCAGGGCTGGACGGCAATGACCAGCCTGCCACTCTAAGTGGTAACTTTTCTTTTCCGGCCAACACAGAGGTTGTCGAGAGCATTACCGGTCTTACCTCTGCCACAGATTATAAAATTTATCTGACTGCTAAAGACGGGGCTAATAATTTAACTGCCTTAAAAATAATAAGCCTGGTAACAGAAGCCCCACCGACAGATGATTTGTTTCCGGAAGTGGCTTTTACCTTTACCGGCTTAGATCATATTCTACTGGGAGAAGAAGTTCAATTTTCCGCCACTGCTAAAATAACAGCTGACCAATTCTTTGATCCCCACACGGCCAAAATCCGTTTTGCAATTGGATTGAAAAGGAATGGGATCGGATTTCCTAACTTCCTCGTAAATTATATGGAAGAAGGGGAAGAATGGACCGACTTTACAACGGATGAGGATGGAAGGGCTTACTTCGGCCTGAAAAATGGATTGTTACCGGCAGCATTAGAAAGATTGATCAGTGAATCAGGACTTACCATTTATTTTAAGACAATCTTTTCAGAAGCCGGCAATTATACTTTAACTCTTTCCCTAATTGACCTCAATGACAACGATACTACTTTGGGACAGACCAGCGAAAAAAGTTTTGCGGTAATAAACCCGGTTGCGGAGGTTGGCAACAAGGAAGAATTAATAACTGCTTTAAGAGATGAAAAAATAACGATGATTAACCTGACTGATAATTTTTCGACGGCAGAAACAATCCTCATCAACCGCCCGGTAACCCTAAACGGAAAGGGTAAAACCCTTACCTTCCAAGGAGATGGGGAAGGCTGGCAGGGAAATTATATTTTCCAGGTAGAGCAAACCGGAGGAGTCATCCTAAAGGACCTTAAACTAGCGGGAGGAGATGGGGCTTTATTCCTAAACGGAGCAGCTGTGGTTTTGGGAGGAACACTGGATGTAAGTGGGAATGAATTTGGAGGAATTAAACTGGGGAAGGAAAACGGGGCGGAAATGGATCCTTCTCTGACGCTGGAAGAAGTTGATTTTATTAACAGCACAGAATCCTATTTTTCCCCTACTCTCTGGGAAGAAGAAGGGACTAGCAGTAATGTAATTAATTTTAAAGGAACTAAACTAGCCAGAAACAGCCAAATTAGATATTACCTGAAGGCGGATAATGCCAAAAGTCCTGTAACGGAAATTAGAGAAAAGGATGAGGGGGATATTATCCTTGAGATAGATAATGAAGCCAGAACAATTAAAATAGTTAGAGGGAAAGAGGTAAGAGAACTAAAACCCCTTTTTATTTCCATCGACGGCTCAACTCAAAGCTATAAATTCACAGATTCCGTTGGTAATTTGCTGCCTCAAGATGCCAATATCGCAAATAATTTTCAACTTATTGTCAGAGCAGAGGATGGGAATACGGAGGCTAGTTATCGGTTTATAGTTGTGAGTTGACAGATTTCCTTTTTTTGCAACAAATTTTAACAAAATTTTTATGAAATGGCAGGGATTTCTATCTCAAAATAGAAGTAAAATATTGTTAAAAACCATCGTCTGCATTAGTGAATGAAGATTGAGATAGTGAAGAAAGATGGAGAAAAAAAGGGAGGAATCTAAATTGGAAGAATTGGAAGAGGTTCTTGATAATGAAAAGAAAAAGAGAACAATGTTGGACAATTGGGTTGAGGTAGCACCCTACATTAATTCTTTGACCCTTGGGGATACGGCAGTGGTTGTGATTGATCGAGAGAAAGTTTTAGCCCAGGTGCCGTCCAAAAAAATTGATTATGGATTTAAAGCTGGGGACCCGGTCGAGAGAGCGGGAATTGTGGTCAGGACTGCCATGAACACAGGGAAGCCTCAGATGCGAGTTGTTGACGATACATCTAGATTTGGTTTTCCCTATGTAGGGAAGGCAATTCCGGTTTTTGATGATGATAATAATATTATTGGAGCGGTATTTTTCGGCGAAACAACTGATCGGCAAGTTAAGCTGATGCAGGCGGCAGAAGAACTTTTTAATTCTATTAAAGAGGTAAGCCAGATAGCCGAAAGGGTTTCCCAACAGGCTCAAACTTTATCAGCAATTGGAGCGGAACTATTAACATCCGCCAATGATTCCTTAGAAAAGGTGGAAGAAACGGATAAAGTTCTTTCTATTCTCACCAATATTGCTTCTCAAACCAATCTTTTGGGCCTAAATGCAGCCATTGAAGCCGCCCGGGTTGGCGAGGTTGGCAGGGGCTTTGGCGTGGTGGCTGATGAAATCCGCAAACTTTCTGTAGATAGTTCTTCTTCCATAAAAACAGTAAATACGGTTTTGGAAAGGATTAAGGAAGCCAGTAAGAAAATAAGCCAGGAGGTAGAATCACTGAGCAAGGTAGCAGAGGAACAGGCTGAACAAATGACTAACATAGCGGCGATTATTGAAAACCTACATGCTTTAGCCGAATCTCTCTCTAACGAGGCCCAAAATATGTTTGAAGAATGATTTAAAGATTATTTTTCTCCACTCTCAACTTTCTAATTCCCTATTTCTACAATTATCTGTCTAGATTTAAAAAAAATGGCAGGTAATTCGCTTATTTAAATAGAAAATTGTTATTTAAAAATTTGTGAAATAATAGACAAAGATAAAGAAAGAGAGGAGTGGAGTTTTAAATGGTATTTAATAAGGGGCATGAGGTTTTAAATGAGGATTATGAGGATCCTGATAAGGAGGGAAAAGAAAAAAGAACAATCCTGGATAGCTGGGTTGAGGTAGCACCCTACATTAATTCTTTAACTCTTGGGGATGTAGCAGTGGTTGTGGTTGACCGGGAAAAGTTTTTAGCCCATGTACCGTCTAAAAAAATAGATTTTGGAGTAAAGGCCGGAGACCCAATTAGCAAGGCAGGGGTTGTAACTAGGACGGCCCTGGAAACAGGCACTCCCCAGATACAGGTGGTGGAGGATACTTCCAGATTTGGTTTTCCCTATGTGGGGAAGGCAATTCCGGTCTTTGATGAGAAAGGCAAGGTTATTGGAGCAGTATTTTTTGGAGAAACAACCGATCAATTGGTAAGATTAACCCATGCCGCGGAGGAGCTTTTCGGTGCTGTTAAAGAGGTGGGTGAAACGGCTGAAAGGGTTTCCCAACAGGCTCAAACCTTATCAGCAATTGGCTCGGAGCTTTTAACATCGGCTAATGAATCTTTGAAGAGAGTTGAAGAAACTGATAAAATTCTTTCTCTTCTTTCTAATGTTGCTTCCCAAACCAATTTGTTGGGACTCAATGCAGCTATTGAAGCTGCCCGGGTTGGTGAGGCCGGCAGAGGTTTTGGGGTAGTCGCTGATGAAATCCGCAAACTTTCTGTAAACAGTTCCTCCTCTCTTAAAAATGTGGAAGCTGTGTTAAAAGGAATTAAAGAGGCCAGTAGGAAAATTAGTGAAGAGGTGGAGGCCTTAAGTCAGGTGGCGGAAGAACAGGCCAGCCAGATGACTAATATAGCGGGGGTTATTCAAAACTTGCAGGCTTTAGCTGAATCTTTGGCTAATGAGGCTCAGAATATATTAAAAGATAATTAAAAAAGTTAAAAAACCAGCGGAGTAAAGCTGGTTTTTTTTCTTTTTTATTTCCAATTATCGCAAAATATCCCAAATAAATGACATTAAAGTTATTGGGCCCTTATTCATCCTGAAAAAAGGGTAAAAAGTTGTTAAAAAACGATTAAAATACCCTATTTTATCTGGTATTTTGTTTAATTTACATTTTTCGTGGGTAGGAATAGAATAGAATTACCTAGAGAAACGGAGGGGATAGATTCTTTGAAGGGAGTGGGGAATATGAAAAAGTTTTTGTCCTTATTTATAGTATTGATCCTTTTATTTACTGTAGCCTGTCAGATTGCCATAGGTTTGGAATCAGACAAGTTGGCTAACGGTGTCCAGACCGGGGAGCAGGCTGGATTAGATGATGTGGAGGAAAATATTAACCAGATTGATATTCAGGACGACCTGAATTTAACAGAAAAAGCAGAGGAAAGGGAAAAAACCGAAAAGGACATTCTAGTTGATCAGGAGCAAATTGAGCAGGATCAGGTTGAAAACGGAGACAGGGAAACAATAACCGTTTTTGATGGAGATGAGGCTTTAGAGATCCCGGTGGTAAAAACCTTTGCTACTCAGCTTCCCCCGGGAATAGAAAAACAGCTTGCCTATGACAAGTATCCAATTTCCTACGATTACTTACTGGTAGTAGGGTCAAACATCAATAT